>NZ_JBHZBX010000014.1:0-74603 GCF_042755165.1 Nocardia sp. NPDC059177
GTACCCCGAAGGGCCTTACCGCTCGACTTGCATGTGTTAAGCACGCCGCCAGCGTTCGTCCTGAGCCAGGATCAAACTCTCCGTTGAAGACTCTCGAAACACTCCGAAGAGCGAATCAGAATAATCTAAAGACTAGAGTCCGAAAACCTAGCAAGCCGAACACCAGCAAATAAGTTTGCTGACATTCAAATGTCCACTCCTCAACCGGGGGGTATGAGAAGCGGAACCAATAATAATATTGGCACTGACATTCATCGACACACTATTGAGTTCTCAAAGAACACACGCACAAGCTTCTACCCGCAACATTTCGTAGGGGCTTCCGCAGGGCAACTGTTCCAACCTAGCGCACCCGACCCCACCGAAGCAAGTTCAGGAGGAGAGGCTGGCTAGATGATCAATCAGGCGCTCACCGCTACCCCGTGGGGGTCCGTGTCGCTCTGACTCGAATAAAGTTACGTGGTGACTAACGCGAAGTCAAATCGCCTGGTCAGGAGGCTATTTCGGCGCGCCTACGCGTTCGACCTGTCCGCCCAGCGCCTGCATCTGCTCGACGAACTTGGGGTAGCCGCGGTCGATGTGGAAGACGTCGTGCACCTCGGTGACACCGTCGGCGACGAGGCCGGCCAGCACCAGACCCGCGCCGGCGCGGATGTCGGAGGACCACACCGGCGCGCTGGACAGGCGCGGGATACCGCGGACCACGGCGTGGTGACCGTCGGTGCGGGCGTCGGCGCCCAGGCGGATCATCTCCTCGACGAAGCGGAAGCGCGCCTCGAAGACGTTCTCGGTGATCATCGAGGTGCCGTCGGCGATGGCGGCCAGGCCGATCGCCATCGGCTGCAGATCGGTGGGGAAACCGGGGAAGGGCAGCGTCGCGAAGTTCACCGCGCGCGGGCGCTCGGGCTGGACCACGCGGAAGCCGTTGGGCTCGTAGGAGATTCGCGCGCCCGCCGACCGCAGCTTGTCCAGTACCAGGGCCAGATGCTTGGGGTTGATCCCGGTGACGCGGACATCGCCGGTGGTCATCGCGGCCGCGATCCCCCAGGTGGCGGCGACGATGCGGTCGCCGATGACCCGGTGCGTGGTCGGCGACAGGCTCTTGACGCCCTGCACGGTCAGCACCGAGGATCCGGCACCGTCGATCCGCGCACCCATCTGCACGAGCATGGTGCACAGGTCGACGATGTCGGGCTCGCGCGCCGCGTTGTCGATGACCGTCTCCCCCTCGGCCAGCACGGCGGCCATCAGGATGTTCTCGGTCGCGCCGACCGACGGGAAGTCCAGCCGGATGCGGGCGCCCTGCAGCTCGTCGGCCTTGGCGACCACACAACCGTGCTCGATCTCGCTGGTCGCGCCGAGCAGACGCAGGCCCTGCTGATGCATGTCCAGCGGGCGCGAGCCGATCGCGTCGCCGCCGGGGAGCGCGACCACCGCGCGCTTACACCGCGCCATCAGCGGGCCGAGCACACAGACCGAGGCGCGGAACTGGGTCACCGCGGGGAAGTCGGCGTGGTACTTCGGTTCCGGCGGGGTGACGATCGTGCAGACCGAGCGGTCGCCGCTCTCGTCGTCGGAGATCGTCACGTCGCAGCCGAGGCCGCGCAGCACATCGGCCATCAGCGGGACATCGAGGATGTCCGGGCAGTTGGTGATGGTGGTCGTACCCTCGGCCAGCAAAGCGGCGGCCATCAGCTTCAGCACGCTGTTCTTCGCGCCGCCGACCGCGACCTCGCCGACGAGCTGATTACCGCCGGAGACCAGAAACCGTTCGCTCACCCCGCCAGCTTATCGACCGTTGCCCGACGACACGCCCCCCGACGCCAAACCGGCCGATCCTGGCGTCGGCGAATCGCTTTCAGCGCTCGCGTCCGCCACCGGGCTGCCACAGCACGTCACCGTCGGGATTGGTGACCCGGCTGAGGATGAACAGCAGGTCCGACAGGCGATTGAGGTACTTCGCGGGCAATACGCTGGTGTCGTCGGGGTGCGCCTCGACGGCGGCCCAGGCCGCGCGCTCGGCGCGTCGCACCACGGTGCGCGCTGTGTGCAACAACGCAGCCAACGGCGTGCCGCCGGGCAGGATGAACGAATTCAGCGGTGCCAGACCGTCGTTGAACTCGTCGCACCAGGCCTCGAGCCGGTCGATATAGGGCTGGGTGATGCGCAGCGGCGGATACTTCGGCTCGGCCACGATCGGGGTGGACAGGTCGGCGCCCGCGTCGAACAGGTCGTTCTGGATCTGGCGCAGCACCGCCAGCACGGCGGGCTCCGGCGCGCCGAGGGCCACCGCGACGCCGAGCGCGGCATTGGCCTCGTCGCAGTCGGCGTAGGCGATCAGGCGCGGATCGTTCTTGGCCACCCGGGAGAAGTCGCTCAGACCGGTGGTGCCGTCGTCGCCGGTGCGGGTGTAGATACGGGTCAGGTGAACGCTCACTGGGGGCCTCCTCGGGTGCGGCGGGCACGGTCGGAGGGACGTGACTCCATCCAGGACAGAAAAGCCGCCATCGATCCGCGGTCGAGGGCCAGCTCGAAACTGTTGTGCGGGTCGGTGACGGCTACTACGACGAGGTCTTCGGTCATGATGTCGAATTCGTCGCCCTGTGGTGCGCGGCGTTCGACGATCTCGAGGCCCTGCCGGTGCACGGTGCTGTCCGGGCCGAGCTTCAGGCTGGTCAGTTTGAAGAAGACGAGCCGGTCTTCTTCGTAGCGGATGAGGCCGTGCCGCCAGCCCTGGCCGCCGCGCGCGGGCAACACCCGCAGCAGCGCGGCCGTGCCGCCCCGGCGCAACATCACCAGCCGATAGGTCGAAGCACCGGCTACGAACACGAGCGTCAGCACCAGAATGATCAGGAGAACCATCCCGGTCTGCAATGCCGTACGCCCTTTCGCTCTGCCGGTGCCACAAAGACACCCCCATGCGATATTCAATCACGCCCGATACCGCCGCTTTCGCGGGGACCGCCACTGACCCCGCAGACAGCACTGCCGGTGACGAACCGAAGTTCGTCACCGGCAGTGGGCTGTGCTCGTGCGATCAGGCCTTGACGTTCGCTTCGACCGCGCGCACCTGGCCCTGGGCGACCCGCAGCTCCACCTCGGTGGCGCCGGTGTCGGCGAGGACCTGACGGGCCGCGTCGACGTCGACCTCGGCCGCGAGATCCGCGGACTCGGCCAGCACCCGCACGGTATCGGCGGTCACCGAGAAGAAGCCGCCGTGCACCGCGGCGACGATCCGCTCGCCGTCGGTCGACACGATGGACACCGTGCCGCCCTCGACGAGCTGACCGAGCAGCGGCTCGTGGCCGGCCATGATGCCGATCTGACCTTCGGTGGTCTGCGCGCTGACGAACGTCGCCTGGCCGGACCAGAGCTTGCGTTCGACCGCTACGAGATCAACTGTCATCTCCGCCATGGTGGACTACTTCCCGGCGATCTTCTTCGCAGCGGCCTCGACGTCGTCGAGACCACCGCAGGAGTTGAACGCCTGCTCCGGGAAGTGGTCGAACTCGCCCTTGCAGACGCGATCGAAGTCGTCGATGGTCTGCTCCAGCGGCACGACCGAGCCCGGCTGACCGGTGAACTTCTCGGCCACGATGAAGTTCTGGCCGAGGAACTTCTCCAGACGACGGGCGCGACCGACCAGGACCTTGTCCTCTTCGGAGAGCTCGTCCATACCGAGGATGGCGATGATGTCCTGCAGTTCCTTGTACTTCTGCAGGATCCGCTTGACCTCGTTGGCGACCCGGAAGTGACGCTCGCCGACGATCGAAGCCTCGAGGATACGAGAGGTCGAGGTCAGCGGGTCGACGGCCGGGTAGATGCCCTTCTGCGAGATCGGGCGGGAAAGCTCGGTCGTCGCATCGAGGTGGGCGAAGGTGGTCGCCGGCGCCGGGTCGGTGTAGTCGTCGGCGGGGACGTAGATCGCCTGCAGCGAGGTGATCGAGCGACCACGGGTCGAGGTGATGCGCTCCTGGAGCTCACCCATCTCGTCGGCCAGCGTCGGCTGGTAACCCACGGCCGAAGGCATACGACCCAGCAGGGTCGAGACCTCGGAGCCGGCCTGGGTGAAGCGGAAGATGTTGTCGATGAACAGCAGCACGTCCTGGTGCTGGACATCGCGGAAGTACTCCGCCATGGTCAGCGCGGACAGGGCCACGCGCATACGCGTGCCCGGCGGCTCGTCCATCTGGCCGAAGACGAGGGCGGTGTCCTGGAGGACGCCCATCTCTTCCATTTCCAGGTGGAGGTCGGTGCCCTCACGGGTACGCTCACCGACACCCGCGAACACCGAGGTGCCGGAGAACTCGCGAGCGATACGGGTGATCATCTCCTGGATCAGCACGGTCTTGCCGACACCGGCACCACCGAACAGACCGATCTTGCCGCCCTTGACGTACGGGGTCAGCAGGTCGATGACCTTGACACCGGTCTCGAGCATCTCGGTCTTACCCTCGAGCTGGTCGAAGCTCGGGGGCTTGCGGTGGATGCCCCACTGCTCGCCGTCGCGGCCGAGGCCGGGCGAGTCGAGGCAGTCGCCGAGGGCGTTGAACACGTGGCCCTTGACGATGTCACCGACGGGCACCGAGATCGGCTTGCCCGAGTCGACGACAGTCGCGCCACGGACCAGGCCGTCGGTGGGCTGCATCGAGATGGTGCGCACGATGTTGTCGCCGAGGTGCTGAGCGACCTCGAGGGTCAGGGTCTTGGCCACCGACGCGAGCTTGATGTCGGCGTTGAGAGCGTTGAACAGCTCGGGGATGGCGCCACGCGGGAACTCGACGTCCACGACGGGGCCGATGACACGGACGACGCGGCCGGCGGTTGCGCCCGCCTTGGCTGCGTTGTCCTGAGTGACAGCTGCGGTCATTAGATTGGTTCTCTTCCTGCGCTTCTAGTCGCGGTCCGAGCTCGACGCCAGCGCGTTCACGCCGCCGACGATTTCGCTGATTTCCTGCGTGATCTGGGCCTGACGCACCGAGTTCGCCTCGCGCTGGAGCACACTGGCCAGCTCGTTGGCGTTGTCGGTCGCCGCCTTCATTGCGGTGCGCCGAGCCGCGGACTCGGATGCCGCTGCCTCGAGCAACGATGCGTAGATACGCGTGTTGACGTACTTGGGCAGCAGCGCGCCCAGCAGCACGTCGGCGTCCGGCTCGAATTCGTACTGCGCCGTGGCCACCGCGTTCGGCGAATCCGAGACGATGTCCTCGCCGAGTTCGTAGTTCTCGTCGACGAAGCTCACCTGGATCGGCGCCAGGCGGCGCACCTCCGGGTTCTGCGTCAGCATCGAGACGAACTTGGTGTACACGATGTGCAGCTCGTCGACGCCCGCGATGGTTCCGGTGCCGTCCAGCGCGGGAACCTCGCTCTCGGAGCCGGCCATGAACGCCTCGACCAGGTGCTCGCACGCGGCCGACGCGTCGGTGTACTTCGGCTGCTGCGAGAAGCCGGTCCACGACGCCTGGTACGGGCGGTTGCGGAACTTGTAGTACGTGAGGCCCTTGTTGCCCATCACGTACAGCACCGGCTCCTTGCCCTCGCCACGCAGGGTGGTCATGAGCTCCTCGGCGCGCTTGAGCACGTTCGAGTTGTAGCCACCGCACATACCGCTGTCGCTGGTGATCACCAGGACAGCGGCGCGCCGGGCGTCGGGACGCTCGGTCAGCAGCGGGTGCGACAGGTTCTTCGACGCGCTCGCCAGTTCGCCGAGGACCTTGGTGATCTCCTCGGCGTACGGCTTGGCCGCCGCGACCCTGGCCTGGGCCTTGGAAATTCGCGAGGTCGCGATGAGTTCCTGAGCCTTGGTGATCTTCTTGATCGAATTCACACCACGAATACGGGAGCGCAATTCGCGCAAACTAGCCACTAGCGGGTCACACTCCCTTCGTCAGATCGGTAGTTGCCGACATCAGTTCGACCCGGCTTACTTCTCGACGTGCTTGCGGGTGACCGACAGCGACTCGACCTCTTCGTGGTCCAGATCGCCGGCGGCGGCCTCGTTCACGACGCGGCTGCCGTCGGAGGCCAGGAAGCCTTCCTTGAACTTGTCGGTCTCCGACTTGATCGCGTCGGCGGCCTCGCCGTCGAGCGGCTTGCGGCCACCCTCGAGCGCGTCGAAGGACGACTGGGTCGCGCTGTGCAGGTGCTCGAGCAGCTCGGCGGTGAAGCGACGCACGTCGCCGACCGGCACCGAGTCGTAGTAGCCGGCGTCGACCAGGTAGATCGAGATGACCTGATCCTCGACGGCGACCGGGGAGTACTGGTTCTGCTTGAGCAGCTCCACCCAGCGGGCACCACGCTCGAGCTGGGCCAGCGAAGCGGCGTCCAGGTCGGAGGCGAAGGCGGAGAACGCCTCCAGCTCGCGGTACTGGGCCATTTCCAGACGCAGCGAACCGGCGACCTTCTTCATGGCCTTGGTCTGGGCGGCGCCACCGACACGGGAGACCGAGGTACCGACGTTGATCGCCGGGCGGACACCCTTGTTGAACAGGTCGGACTCGAGGAAGACCTGACCGTCGGTGATGGAAATGACGTTGGTCGGGATGAACGCCGAGACGTCGTTGGCCTTGGTCTCGATGATCGGCAGACCGGTCATCGAGCCGCCGCCCATCTCGTCGGACAGCTTCGCGCAACGCTCCAGCAGACGGGAGTGCAGGTAGAAGACGTCACCGGGGTACGCCTCGCGGCCCGGCGGACGACGCAGCAGCAGCGAGATGGCGCGGTAGGCCTCGGCCTGCTTGGTCAGGTCGTCGAACACGATCAGGACGTGCTTGCCCTGGTACATCCAGTGCTGGCCGATGGCCGAACCGGTGTAGGGGGCCAGCCACTTGAAGCCGGCGGAATCCGACGCAGGGGCGGCCACAATCGTGGTGTACTCCATCGCGCCGTGCTCCTCGAGCGCGGTCTTGACGCCCGCGATGGTGGAGCCCTTCTGGCCGATCGCGACGTAGATGCAGCGGACCTGCTTGGTCGGGTCGCCGGTCTCCCAGTTCGCCTTCTGGTTCAGGATCGCGTCGACGGCGACGGCGGTCTTGCCGGTCTTGCGGTCGCCGATGATCAGCTGACGCTGGCCGCGCCCGATGGCGGTCAGCGCGTCGATCGCGGTGATACCGGTCGCGAGGGGCTCCTCGACCGGCTGGCGCTCCAGCACGGTCGCGGCCTGCAGCTCGAGCACGCGGCGGTCGTCGGCCTCGATCTCGCCCAGGCCGTCGATGGCCTGACCGAGCGGGTTGACGACGCGACCGAGGAACTTGTCGCCGACGGGAACCGACAGCACGTCGCCGGTGCGGCGGACCTGCTGGCCCTCTTCCAGCGAGGCGTACTCGCCGAGGATGACGGCACCGATCTCGGTGTCCTCGAGGTTCAGCGCGACGCCCAGGACGCCGCCCGGGAACTCGAGCAGCTCGTTGGCCATCGCCGAAGGCAGACCGCTGACGTGCGCGATACCGTCGCCGGTATCGGTCACGAGGCCGACTTCTTCGATGGAGGTTTCCGGGGTGTAGCTCTGGGTGTAGCTCTCGATCGCGCTACGGATCTCGTCGGAGGAGATCGTCAGCTCCGCCATGTTGTTCCTGCTCTCGCTGTGGTCTCGAATGTCGGGGGTTGGGAAGAGGCGTCCGGGCTGCGTCGATTTACGACAGTGCCCGGCGCAGCTTCTCCAGTCGGCCGGTGGCGCTGCCGTCGATGACGTCGTCTCCGACGCGTACGACGACGCCGCTCAGCAGCGTCGGGTCGACCTGCACGTGCACGGTGACCGCCTTGCCGTAGATCCGCTGCAGGGAAGCCGAGAGCTTCTCCTTCTGCGGACCGGACAGTTCGGCCGCGGCGTGTACGTGGGCGACGATCTGGTCACGACGGGCCGCCGCCAGATCGGACAGGGCGCCGAAGGCGACGCCGATGTTGTTGGTCCGCAGTCGGGTCACCGCCTGCTCGGCCAGCGCCAGGGTGGTCGGCTCGGCCTTGCCGGTCAGCAACCGAACGATCAGCTCGCGCCGCGCCTCGGTGGGCTTGCCCTGATCGGACAGTGCCTGCTCCAGCTGCGGGTTGTCGGCGATGATACGACCGAGCCGGAACAGCTCGTCCTCCACCGCGGCCAGCCGGCCACTGTCGGCGGCCGACTCCAGCAGAGCCTCCTGCCCGAGTAGCACCAGGGTGTCGACCAGATCACGGGCCCGCGACCAGTTCTGGGCCACCGCGGTGGTCAGCACTGCCTGCGTGGCAGCGCTGACCTTGCCGCCGAAGATCCGCTCACTGAGATCAGCGCGCGCCGAACCCGGCACCGACACGTCCGCGAGCGCCACACGCAGCGAACGCTGGTCGTCCAGCACGGCGACAACGGCGAACAGTTCCGACCCCGTTGTGGCCGCAACAGTTTCGCTTCCGGTCAGAGCGGCCCGAAGCGCCTCCCGGGACCGGGAGCTGGCCTCGCGGCTCGCTGCGTACATGCTTCTCACTTTCGCGTCGTTACCTTCCGGCCCCGATGGCGGTGGTGTCGTCGAGTTCGCTGAGGAACTTGTCGATCGACGCCGCCTGCTTGGCCTCGTCCGAAACCGACTGGCCGATGATCTTCTCGGCCAGGCTGACGGCGGTGACGCCGACCTCGGAACGCAGCTCGGTCAGGATCTGCTGGCGCTGGGCTTCCAGCTGGGAGTGACCGGCGGCGACGATGCGGTCGCTTTCGGCCTGGGCATCCGTGCGCATCTGCGCGAGGATCTGCTGACCCTGGGTGCGCGCATCCTCGCGGATACGTGCGGCCTCGAGCCGGGCGTCGGCCAGCTGCTGCTGGTACTGCTGCAGCGTCTGCTGTGCTTCGACCTGGGCTGCTTCGGCCCTGGCGATACCGCCTTCGATCTTGTCGGCACGCTCGTCGAGGGTCTTGGTCACACGTGGGATCACGTACTTCCAGAACAGCAGACCGATGACGGCGACGCAGACGATCGACCAGACGATGTCGTACGTTTCGGGGATGAGAGGATTCACATCCTCTCCCCCTTCGGCAGCGAGCGTGATGAGTTCGCGCATCGGAATCAGAAGATGAAGCCGGCGACGAGGCCGATCAGCGCCAGGGCCTCGGTGAACGCGATACCGAGGAACATGTTGGTCCGGATCTGGCCGGCCAGCTCGGGCTGACGGGCAAAGCCCTCGATGGCCTTACCGACGACGATACCCACGCCGATGCCGGGGCCGATCGCGGCGAGACCGTAGCCGATGGCGCCGAAGCCCTTGAAGGTGCTCTCGGTGGTCGCGGCTTCCTGGGCCAGGTAAGCGAGGCTCATGAGTCTTCTTTCCCTTTCTTTTGCTCACCCGCCGGTCGGCGTGTGTAGCAGGTTTGGCAGTACTGGTATGGAAACAGGTCAGTGGTCGGCAGCGTGCTGCGCGAGGCTGATGTACACCGCGGTCAGCAGGGCGAACACGTACGCCTGCAGGAAGATGACCAGCAGCTCGAACAGCGTGAAGCCGATGCCTGCCAGCAGCGAGAAGGGCGAGAAGACCTTCATCCACGAGGTGGCATCGAAGAGGAAGAACCAGGTGGCGCTGAAGAACAGCACCAGCATGATGTGACCGGCCAGCATGTTGGCCATGAGTCGGACGGTCAGCGTGAACGGGCGCAGGATGAACGTCGAGACGAACTCGATCGGGATCAGCAGCACGTGCAGCGCGGGCGGCACATCGGGCACGACGATGCTCGAACGCATGTACTTCCAGAAGCCGTACTTGCGGATACCGACGTAGTTGAACGCGACGTAGGCGATCACGGCGAGCACCAGCGGCATACCGACGCGGGCATTCGAGGAGATGTTCAGGAACGGCACGACACTGGAGAAGTTCAGGAACAGCACCGTGAAGAAGATCGTCGCGATCAGCGGGAGGAACCGCTTACCGGATTCCTTGCCGAGTACCTCGTCGGCGATCTGCTCCTTGACGAAAACCACGGCGGTTTCCACCACGTTCTGCAGGCCGCGCGGCACGATCTTCGGCGAGCGGAAAGCCAGCGCGAAGACGAGCACCACAACAGCGGTCATCAGCAGCCGGATCAGCATCAGGCGATCGAGTTCGAACGGCGTACCCTCGAACAGCACTGCTGGAGGGAAGAAGTCGGACAGCGATGGCGCGTGGAACTCGCCCGCCGCCAAAGTGATGACGCTCAGCGTTCTCTCCCGTGTTCGGGCCGCGGGTACGACGGTCATTCCCGCGGTTCGATCGGACATTGACGATCAATGGGGTCGACTCTGGTCGGCTCGAAATTCGACAGTTGCTTCGTACGGGGTATCCCGCATCAGCTTCTGTTCGGGCGTCGGCGACATCGTCGACATGCTTCAACCGGGCACATTCCACCCGGATCGGCAGTAAGCATAGCGGCACCGGGTGGGATCGTGGCGATCCCCCCTCGGCAACCCGAGGCAATGCCCCGAGTCATACCGGGCAGCGCCTCCAGCTTGGGTGCTTGCTTACCAACACTTTACCAAGCTATCTACGACAGTGTGTAGCTGGGTGGGATTATTCCTGTTCGGAAGCCGTTTCGTCGTCCCCCGCGCGTGTCGTGACATACGGAACCTTCACGCTCACAACACCGTACGTCTCCGCGCCCAGCACGATCAGCAGGGCGCCGACCACTGTGAAGAACAGCGTGGGCCTGCTGTAGAAGTCGAACTGGTTGAGCACACCGACGATCACCAGCGCGATCAGCAGCTTGCCGACCCAGCTGACCAGCATGACCAGGCCCGCGGTGCTGGGCGGCAGCTTGGCGCCGAGCAGTACGGCGACCACGGTGGTGAGGATGAATCCGCCGCCGATGGCCGAGCCGAGCAGCGCGCCCCACAGGCCCGGCGTCCCGGCCACGAGGGTGGCGATCACCACCGAGACGACCACCAGGACACCGAGCCCGATCAGGCCGTAGCGCAGCGCGGTGCGCAGAGGGGCGTCGGGGCCTGGCACGGGGTTCGGTGTAAAGCTCACGGCGCGTACTTTACCTTCGGCCGCCGCTCAGCGGTTGGCCGACTCCACCCGGCGCATCGATGGGATCGCGGTCACTACCAGCGCGAACACCAATCCACCCGCCACCAGCAACACCACGATCCGCCGATCCATCAACGAGGTCCCGACCGCGCCGAACGCCAGTACCCCGACCCACAAATAGATCAGCAGAACCACGCGCCGCTGCGAATGTCCGATCTGCAGCAATCGGTGATGAAGATGCATTTTGTCCGGTGTGGAGAAACTCACGCCGGCGCGCACCCGGCGCACGATCGCGAGCAACAGATCGAGCACCGGAATGAACATCACCGCGCCGACCAGCAACAGCGGCGAGAGCAAACCCACAATGTCGCGCGGGCCATAGCCCTGCAGCGGAATTCGCCCGGAGGCACCGGTGGAAACAGCGGCCAGCATCAAGCCGATCATCATCGAACCGGTATCGCCCATGAATATTCGGGCGGGCGAGAAATTGTGCGGAAGAAATCCGAGGCACGCACCGGCCAGCGCGGCGGCCAGCAACGCGGGCGGATAGGTGTCCACCGAGCCGCCCTGGTCGTAGAGCAAACCGATGGAGAACGCGAAAACCGCGACCGCGCAGATCAAACCGAGCCCGGCCGCCAAACCGTCCAGGCCGTCGACGAAGTTCATCGCGTTCACCAGGGTGACGGTGATACCCACGGTGACCAGACCGCCCTGCAACGCGTCCAGCACCACGGTGGTGTCGTTGAACGGGTCGTAGATGACGTACCAGCTCAGGCCCATCACCGCCATCACCCCCGCCGCGGTCACCTGACCGGCGAATTTGGTGAGCGCGTCCAGCCCCCAGCGGTCGTCGACGATACCGACCAGCACGATGATGGTGGCGGCGACCAGCACCGCCGGAATATCGGGCGCGTAATCGAATCCGCGACGCAACGCGGGCAACTGGTGCGCGAACAACACCGCGGCGACGACACCGACATACATGCCGACACCACCCATGCGCGGAATCGGCGTCACATGCACATCACGCTCGCGCGGCACGGCGACCGCGCCGAAGCCGATCGCCAGCAGCCGCACACCACCGGTGGCCAGGAAGGTGACCGTGGCCGAGACGAGCAGCACGAGCAGCAGCTCGCGCAGGGGAACAACACTGCTCATCGGATACGTGCGATCACCGCTGCGCGACGCTGAGCGCGTCGGGCGTCATCCCGAGCACTTCGGCGATATCGGCCAGCGGCACGGCACCCTCCCGCAGCACCCGCGGCTGATCCGCGGTGAGATCGACGATCGTCGACGCGACCGCGTGCTCGGCCGGGCCGCCGTCGAGATACACACTCGCCAGCGAACCGAGCTGCTCGCGCGCCTGCTCGACAGTGCTCGCCGGCGGCTGACCCGAGACATTGGCGCTCGACACCGCCAGCGGACCGACCTCGCGCAGCAACTCCAGCGCCACCGGATGCAACGGCATCCGCAGCATCACCGTGCCGCGGGTGTCACCGAGATCCCAGGCCAGCGACGGCGCGGCCTGCACGACCAGGCTCAACGCACCGGGCCAGAACGCCCGGATCAGCTCACGCGCCTGCGGACGGACCGAGAACACCAGGCCGTCGATGGTGTGCCAGGAACCGACGAGCACCGGGACGGGCATATCGCGACCGCGGCGCTTGGCGGCCAGCAGGTCGGCGACCGCCGAGGAATCGAAGGCATCGGCGGCCAGGCCGTACAGGGTGTCGGTCGGCATGACGACCAATCGTCCGGACTTGAGCGAGCTGGTCGCGGCAGCGATCCCCGCAGCCCGCGACGCCGCATCCGCACAGTCATAGACCACTGTTCCGCCTCTCCGCGTATTTTTCCGGTCGCTTGGTGCGGGGTGAGTCTAGCTCTCGGGCCTGCGGGGGCGTGTGGGGGGAGTTTTGGGCGTACCCGGGGAGTTACCCATGTTCTGGCGAGATCAGTTGTTGCGTTGGATGCGGTGTGAATGCTGGGTGCTGGGCATTCGTCGTGGCGGCTGTACAGGGGCACCGTTGTGAGGTTTGCCGGGCGAGGTTTGCATGTCGTGCCGGATCAGGGAGTGCCGGGCTTGGTGCCGACGACGAAGCGTGGTTTGCCGGCGAGGTCGGGGTGTTCGACGATGTCGGTGAAACCGGCGGCCGCGAGGAGGGTGGCCGCGCCGGAGCCGTTGGTGTCGTCGTGTTCTATGCCGGTGGCGCCGCCGGGGCGCAGGAGGCGGGTGATGGTGGGGACCATGGCGCGGATGATGTCGAGGCCGTCGGGGCCGCCGAAGAGAGCGCGGTGTGGGTCGTGGTCGGCGACTTCCGGGTCGAGGACGGCGGCGTCGGGGATGTAGGGCGGGTTCGCTACGAGCAGGTCGACGCGGCCGGTCAGCTCGGTGAGCAGGGCGGGGTCGGTGACGTCGTCGGCGTAGAGGGTGATGGGGGTGTCGCCGTCGGCGATCCGGGCGTCGGCGTTGCGGCGGGCCCAGGTCAGGGCGTCGGAATCGAGTTCGACGGCGTGCACCGCGGCATCGGGGCGAGCGTGCGCGATGGCCAGGGCCAGGGCGCCGGAACCCGTACACAGGTCGACCACCACCGGCTCGTGATCGTGCGGCAGCGTCTCCAGGAAGGCCAGCGCCCAGGCGAACAGCAGCTCGGTCTCCGGACGCGGCACGAAGACACCGGGGCCGACGGCGAGGTCGATCTCGCCCATCGCGGCGGTTCCGGTCAAGTGCTGCAACGGGATTCGCGCGGCCCGCTGGTCGACGAGCCGGGCGAACCGGTCGGCGTCGGCCTGCTCGACCATCGGCACCAGGGCCAGGCGCATGCGCTCGGTACCGAGCACGTGCGCGGCCAGGGTCTCGGCGTCGGGCAGCGGCGAGGCCACGCCCGCCGCGGCCAGCCGTTCGGCGGCCGCGACGATCAGCGGACGCAAACGCACCCGGTCGGTCATCGCGTCATCGGGCATGCTCGCCACCTCTCCTCGGTCTCCACCGGGGCTCGTCGCGCGTTATTCGGCAGCCATGCGGGCGTCGCGATCGGCCTTGCCGAGCGCGTCGAGCAACGCGTCCAGGTCACCGTCGAGAACCGCGTCGAGATTGTGCGCCTTGAAACCGATGCGGTGATCGGCGATCCGGTTCTCCGGGAAGTTGTAGGTGCGGATCCGTTCGGAGCGGTCCACCGTGCGGATCTGGCTGGCGCGACCGGCGGCGGCCTCCTGATCAGCCTGCTCCTCGGCCAGCGCCTGCAACCGGGCGGCGAGCACCTGCATCGCGCGCGCCTTGTTCTGCAGCTGGGAGCGCTCGTTCTGGCAGGTCACCACGATGCCCGACGGCAGGTGGGTGATGCGGACCGCGGAGTCGGTGGTGTTGACGCCCTGGCCGCCCTTGCCGGAGGACCGGTAGACGTCGATACGCAGGTCGGTCTCGTCGATCTGCACCTGCTCGACCTCGTCGGGCTCGGGGTAGATCAGCACGCCGGCGGCCGAGGTGTGGATGCGGCCCTGCGATTCGGTGACCGGCACACGCTGCACGCGATGCACACCGCCCTCGAACTTGAACCGCGACCACACCCCGTCGCGGGCCGCGTCCTTGCTCTTGATCGACAACGTCGCGTCCTTGTATCCGCCCAGGTCGGAATAGGTGACGTCGAGCGTCTCCACCTTCCAGCCGTGCCGCTCGGCGTAGCGGATGTACATCCGGGCCAGATCGGCGGCGAACAGCGCCGATTCCTCGCCGCCTTCACCGGACTTGACCTCGAGCACCACATCGTCGCCGTCGTGCGGATCACGCGGAGCCAGCAGATCGGCCAGCGCCTGCTCGAGCTCGGCCAGCTGGCTCTCCAGACCGGGCACCTCGGCGGCGAACGCGGCATCGTCGGCGGCCAGCTCCCGCGCGGCCTCCAGATCATCACGCACCGACTCGAGCTTGCGGTAGGTGCTCATCACCGGCGCCAGCTCGGCGAACCGCTTACCGACCCGCCTGGCCGCGCCCGCGTCGTTGTGCAACGCCGGATCGGCCAGCTGCGTCTCCAGGCCCGCGTACTCGGCCAGAATGTCGTCGATGGCGGACGGCTGCGTCACGTTTGCTTCCTTATGTGCGGTGCGGAACGGGATCGGTGGGGCGAGAAACCACCGACGCCCGGCCTGCGCGATGCAGAACCGGGCGTCGGGTGAGGCAACTAGCTGTCGGCGTCGGCCTTCTTGCCTGCGCGCTTGCCGTAGCGAGCCTCGAAGCGAGCGACGCGGCCGCCGGTGTCGAGGATCTTCTGCTTGCCGGTGTAGAACGGGTGGCACTGCGAGCAGACCTCGACGGTGATCTGGCCGGACTCCTTGGTGGAGCGAGTCTGGAAGGTGTTGCCGCAACCACACACGACGGTGGTGTCGACATACGTGGGGTGGATTCCTGCCTTCATGGGCGTCCTCTCGATAATGGTCGCCGGGTCGTACACCGCTGGAGCGCGGGATACGTGAACCGGAACCGACTAGGCGGGATGTCTGCGAACGCGCAGACACACAGCGAGCCAGTATGCCAGATCTGGCCACTGCCTCCGAAAACACCCCCGAGCACCCCTTTGTTCCCGGCCTGGAACCAGACAGGGGCCCCGCCGTAGCGGAGCCCCTGTGGGTGTTCAGCGAATCACTCGTCGAGTGCGCCCGGTGCGGTCTTGGAGACCGTCATCAGGAACTCGAGGTTGTTCTTCGACTTCTTCAGCCGGTCCATCAGCAGGTCGATGGCCTGATGCGAGTCCAGACCCGAGAGCACGCGGCGAAGCTTGTGCACCACCGCCATCTCGTCGGGCGACATCAGCAGCTCGTCGTGGCGGGTGCTCGACGGGTTGATGTCGACCGCGGGGAACACGCGCCGCTCGGCGATCTTGCGGTCGAGCTTGAGCTCGGCGTTGCCGGTGCCCTTGAACTCCTCGAAGATCACCGTGTCACCGGTGGAGCCGGTCTCGACCATCGCCGTGGCGATGATGGTGAGCGAGCCACCGTTCTCGATGTTGCGTGCCGCGCCGAGGAACCGCTTGGGCGGGTACAGCGCGGTCGAGTCGACACCACCGGAGAGGATGCGGCCCGAGGCGGGCGAGGAGTTGTTGTACGCGCGGCCCAATCGGGTGATCGAGTCCAGCAGCACCACAACGTCTTTGCCCATCTCCACCAGACGCTTCGCGCGCTCGATGGCGAGCTCGGCGACCGAGGTGTGGTCACCCGGCGGACGGTCGAAGGTGGAGGCGATGACCTCACCCTTCACCGAACGCTGCATGTCGGTGACCTCTTCAGGACGTTCGTCGACCAGCACGACCATGAGGTAGCACTCGGGGTTGTTGATCGCGATCGCGTTGGCGATGTCCTGCATGATCGTGGTCTTACCCGCTTTGGGCGGGGACACGATCAGCGCGCGCTGACCCTTGCCGATCGGCATGATCAGGTCGATCACGCGCGTGGTCAGCTTGTTCTGGGTGGTTTCCAGACGCAGGCGCTGGTTCGGGTACAGCGGGGTCAGCTTCTGGAAGTCGGGGCGGCGCTTGGCCGCGTCCACCTCGCCACCGTTGACCGTGTCCAGGCGCACCAGCGGGTCGAACTTCTGGCGCTGGTTGCTCTGCTCGCCGTCGCGCGGGGCACGCACCGCGCCGGTGATCGCGTCACCGCGGCGCAGGCCGTTCTTGCGGACCAGGTTCATCGAGACGTACACGTCGTTCGGGCCGGCCAGGTAGCCGGAGGTGCGCACGAACGCGTAGTTGTCGAGGACGTCGAGAATGCCGGCGACCGGCTGCAGGACGTCGTCCTCGCGGATCTCGAAGTCGCGGGCCTCACCGCCGCCGCCGGCGCCACCGTCGCGGTCGCGACCACGACGACGCTCGCGGAACCGGCGGCCCCGGCGACCGCGGCCGCCTTCCTCGTCGTCGCCGCCACGGTCGTCGCGGGGGCCGCGATTGCCGTTCTGGTTCTGGTTGCGGTCGCCCCGATCGCCGCGGTCGCCACCCTGGCGGTCGCCACGCTCGGCACGGTCGCCACCCTGGCGCTCGCCACGCTCGCGACGGCGCTCGCCCTGCTCGCCGCCCTCGGCCTTGTCGGCCTGCTTGGTCTCCTCGGCGCGGTTCTCGGCGGGGGCGTTCTCGCCGCCACCGGAACGGGCCTGGTCACGACCACGACGCTGCCTGCCACGGCCACGCTGGCCGCCCTCACGCGCGGTTTCCTCGCCACCCTCGGCGGGCGCCTCGGACTTGGCCTGCTCGGCCGGAGCCTGCTCGGTCCCGGCCGCGGCGGCCGGCTTCTCGGCGGCGGGCGCGGCCTTCTCGGCACGCGCGGGGCGCTCCGACTTGGCGGGCGCGGCCTTGGCGGGAGCCTCGCTCTTCGCGGGAGCCTCACTCTTGGCAGGCGCTTCGCTCTTCGCGGGAGCCTCGCTCTTGGCGGGCGCCGCGGACTTGGCGGGCGCGTCGGCCGTCACGGCGGCGGCCTGCGCGGGCTTGTCCGCCTTCGCCGGCGCACCGGCCTGGTTTTCCTTGATTGCGGCGATGAGATCGCCCTTGCGCATGCCTGAGGTGCCTCGGATACCGAGCTCCCCCGCCAGTGCACGCAACTGCGGCAACAGCATTCCAGTCAGCCCCGATCGTGCGACGTCGGTGTGTTCGCTCATTTTCGAAATCTGTCCGGATTCACTTTCGCGGCCGCCCGAGTTCGTAGGGTTGGAATCCACCCCGGGTGTCGCGAGCAGGTCCGTTTCTGTCACGGAAGTCCTTTCCTTCCCTCGAATGCCGTGTGCTGAGTCGAGGGTTCGTTCCGTAGACCCGGCAACATATGCCGAGCTCGGATTATGCGTCCAGCAGGACGCCTGTGCCGTACTACCCGCCCCGCCGGACCGGAGGCTTCGCCACCAGAGGAAAGTGGTGAGGGGAGCGATTGCCCTGATGAAGCACCGGCGTCTGATGCGCACGATGTACGGACTTGCACAGAATAGCTGCCCATTGTGAACAACGGCAAGGCAGGCACGCCGTCAGTGCACCGCCACCCCGTCGGCGACGCCGGGTTCGACCACGCGCAGACCGTCGAGATCGGCCTGTTTACGCAGGTCATCGGGGAAATCCTCGGTGGTCAGCGCGAGAATGGTCGGGCCGGCGCCGGAAACCGTCGCCGGGATGCCCGCGGCGCGCAGCCGCTCGATCCAGGCGGTGGTCAGCGGTAGCGCGGGCGCACGCTGGGTCTGGTGCAGCCGGTCGGCGGTGGCCGCCATCAGCAGGTCGGGGCGCTCGGTCAGCGCGACGACGGCCAGCGCCGCCCGGCTGACATTGAACGCCGCGTCCCCGTGCGGCACCAGCTCGGGCAGCAGCCCGCGGGTGTGCGCGGTCGAGGAGCGTTCCTGCGGGATCAGCACCACCGGGCGCAGCGCGGCCGCCGGGTCCAGCCGCACGGCCCGGTAGCTGCGGGTGATGTCGGCATCCTCGGTTTCGGTCCACGACACCACGATTCCGCCGAGCACGCTGGCGGCGGCATTGTCGGGATGTCCCTCGAACTCCGCGGCCAGCTGCACCAGCCGGTCCTCGTCCAGGCGCAGCGCCGGATCGAACTTCGCGGCCAGGCCTGCGCCGGCGGCCAGGCCACCGACCACGGCCGAGGCGCTGGAGCCGAGCCCGCGCGAGTGCGGAATCACGTTGCGGCACACCACGTCGAGGCCGTCGGCCCAGACGCCGAGCGACTCCAGTCCGCGCTCGATCGCCCGTACCACCAGATGTGTTGGGCCCCAGGGCACGTCGTCGGCGCCCTCACCCTCGACCTTGATCTCGAGGCCCGACTCGGTGGTGCGCACCACGATCTCGTCGTAGAGACCCAATGCCATTCCCAGGCAATCGAATCCGGGGCCGAGATTGGCGGTGGAGGCGGGCACACGCACGGTCACTGTCAGACCGGCGGGCAGGGTCGCTGTCATCGTCCTGCTCTCGCGTGCGCTCAACTCAGGCCAGCTCGAGTTCGTGGGCGATCGCCACCGGGTCGACAGCGATCGGCTTGACCTCGGGCATCCCGGCCAGCGCGTTGTCGGGGTCCTTGAGACCGTTGCCGGTCACCGTGCACACCACGGTCAGGCCCGAATCCAGCCAGCCCTCCTGGCGGGCGGCCAGCAGACCGGCCACACTCGCCGCCGACGCGGGCTCGACGAAGACACCCTCGGTCGCGGCGACCAGCCGGTACGCGGCCAGGATCTCGGAGTCGGTGGCCGCCCGGAAGGCGCCACCGGACTGCTCCTTGGCCTCCATCGCCCCGTTCCACGACGCCGGGGCGCCGATCCGGATGGCGGTGGCCACGGTCTCGGGATCCTTCACCGGGGCACCGTTGACCAGCGGCGCGGCACCGGCGGCCTGCACACCGAGCATGCGCGGCAGCACCGAGGTGACGCCGTCGGCGTGGTACTCGCGGTAGCCACGCCAGTAGGCGGTGATGTTGCCCGCGTTGCCCACCGGCAGCACGTGCACATCGGGCGCCTTGCCCAGCACATCGCAGATCTCGAACGACGCGGTCTTCTGGCCCTCGATCCGCGCCGGGTTCACCGAGTTCACCAGGCCGACCTCGGGGAAGTCCGAGGTGACCTTGCGGGCCAGCTCGAGACAGTCGTCGAAGTTGCCCTCGACCTGGATGATCTTGGCGCCGAGCATCACGGCCTGGGCCAGCTTGCCCATCGCGATCTTGCCCTGCGGGATCAGCACCGCGCACTCCATGCCCGCGCGGGTGGCGTAGGCGGCGGCCGAGGCCGAGGTGTTACCGGTGGAGGCGCACAGCACGGCCTTCTGGCCGCGGTACTTCGCGTCGGTCATCGCCATCGTCATGCCACGGTCCTTGAACGAACCGGTCGGATTGGCGCCCTCGACCTTGAGGTACACCTCGCATCCGGTCAGCTCGGACAGGTGCGTCGCGGGAACCAGCGGGGTACCGCCCTCGAACAGGGTGACCGGCTCCCACTCGGCCGCACCGGCCAGCCGGTCGCGGTAGGCCGCGATCAGGCCCGGCCAGCGCGAGTGCACGCCGAGCTGGGGGGCGATGCCAGTGGTGCTCATTATTCTTCAGTGCCTTCCAGTCTGAGAACGCTGGTCACGGAGGTGACGGAGTCCATGTCGGCCAGTGCCGCGACAGTATCGGCCAGCGACGACTCCACCGCATGGTGGGTCACCACCACGAGCCGGGCGCCGTCGCCGTGGCCCTGCTGACGCACGGTGGAGATGCTCACGCCGTGCTGAGCGAACTCCCCCGCCACCGCGGCGAGCACGCCGGGACGATCCTCCACCTGCAGGTTCACGTGGTAGCGGGTGGGGGTGTCACCGATCGGCGCGATCGGCAATTCAGCATAGACCGACTCGCCGGGGGCCCGGCCACCGTAGAACTTGTTCCGCGCGGCCATCACCAGATCGCCGAGCACGGCCGAGGCGGTCGGCGCGCCACCGGCGCCCTGACCGTAGAACATCAGGCGACCGGCGTTGTCGGCCTCCACCACGACGGCGTTGAACGCGCCGTTGACCGAGGCCAGCGGGTGCTTGCGCGGGATGAGCGCCGGGTAGACGCGCACCGAGACGCGGTCCTTGCCGCCCTCGTCGGAGCCGGGCTCACCCGGACCGGAGGACACCCGCTCGCAGATGGCGAGCAGCTTGACCGTGCAGCCAACGGCCGAGGCGGTCTCCAGGTCCTCGGCGGTGATCTCGGTGATGCCCTCGCGGTACACATCGGCCGCGGTCACCCGGGTGTGGAAGGCCAGCGAGGCCAGGATCGCGGCCTTGGCGGCGGCGTCGTAGCCCTCGACGTCGGCGGTCGGGTCGGCCTCGGCGTATCCGAGTTCGGTGGCCTCGGCGAGCACGTCGTCGTAGGCGGCGCCGGTCTCGTCCATCGCGGAGAGGATGAAGTTGGTGGTGCCGTTGACGATGCCGACGACCCGGTTCACCCGGTCACCGGAGAGCGACTGGATCAGCGGGCGCACCACCGGGATGGCGCCGGCGACGGCGGCCTCGAAGTACAGGTCGGCGCGCGAACGCTCGGCGGCGGCGGCGAGTTCGCCGGTGTAGTCGGCCAGCAGTGCCTTGTTGGCGGTGACGACGGACTTGCCGCCGGTCAGCGCGGCGCCGATCAGCGCACGGGCCGGGTCGATGCCACCCATGACCTCGACGACCAGGTCCACGTCGTCGCGGGCGACGAGCGCCGCGGCGTCGGTGGTGAGCAGGTCGGCGGGCAGCCCACGGTCCTTGTTCACGTCGCGCACGGCGACGCCGCGCAGCACCAGCGGCGCGCCGACGCGCGAGCGCAGGTCCTCGGCGTGTTCACGCAGCACGCGCACGACCTCGGTACCGACCGTGCCCATGCCGAGCACGGCCACACCCAGCGGACGCCCCGCGCCCCCGTTGTTCGCGCTCATTGTCATACCTCCAGGCTCAGCAGGTCCGCCACCGTTTCCCGGCGCAGTATCAGTCGCGACGCACCGTCGCGCACCACGACCACCGCGGGCCGGGTGAGCTGGTTGTAGCGGCTCGACATCGAATAGCAGTACGCGCCGGTCGCCGCGACGGCCACCAGGTCGTCGGGGGCGACATCGGCGGGCATCCAGGTGTCCCGGATGACGATATCGCCGCTCTCGCAATGCTTTCCGACCACGCGCGCGACCACCGCGTGCGCCTCGGACGTGCGCGAGACCAGACGGCAATCGTAGTCCGCCTGGTACAGCGCGGGGCGGATATTGTCGCTCATTCCACCGTCCACGCTGACGTAGCGGCGCCGCGCGCCCCCGTCGAGCTCGACGTCCTTGATGGTGCCGACCTCGTAGAGGGTGACGGTACCGGGGCCCGCGATGGCGCGACCGGGCTCGACGGCGATGGTCGGTTCGGGCAGCCCGGCGCGGGTCGCCTCGGCGGCGACCAGCTCACGCAGGCTGGCGGCGAACTCGTCCAGCGGCGGCGGGTTGTCGGCGGGCAGGTAGGAGATGCCGAGGCCACCGCCCAGGTCCAGGGTGGCGATCTGCGCGGTGCGCTCGATGCCGAACTTGTCGATGGCCTCGCGCAGCAGGCCGAGCATGCGGCGGGCGGCGATCTCGAAGCCGTCGATCTCGAAGATCTGCGAGCCGATGTGGCTGTGCAGGCCGACCAGGCGCAGGTTGTCGGTCTCGAAGACGCGGGCCAGCGCTTCCATCGCGTCACCACCGGCGATCGAGAAGCCGAACTTCTGGTCCTCGTGGGCGGTGGAGATGTACTCGTGGGTGTGCGCCTCGACGCCGACGGTGACCCGGACCAGCACGTCCTGGACCACGCCCGCCGCACCGGCGACGGCCTCGAGCCGGTCGATCTCGTAGAGCGAGTCGACCACCACGTGCCCGACGCCTGCCGCGACGGCGGTCTCGAGCTCGGGCACCGACTTGTTGTTGCCGTGCAGGGCGATGCGCTCGGCCGGGAAACCGGCGTGCAGCGCGACGGCCAGCTCGCCGCCGGAGCACACGTCCAGCGACAGGCCCTCATCACGGATCCAGCGCGCGATCTCACCGCACAGGAACGCCTTGGAGGCGTAGTGCACGCGGGCATTGGGGCCGAAGGCGGCCACCATGTCGCGGCAGCGGGTGCGGAAATCGTCCTCGTCGATGACGAACAGCGGCGTGCCGTACTGCTGGGCGAGCTCGGTGACCGGTACGCCGGCCAGCCGGACCACGCCGTCGTCGCCGCGGGTGGCGTTGCGCGGCCACACGTTGGCCGGGAGGTCGATCATCTCGCTGGGATCGGCCGGACGCTCGGGCAGGCTCGGGGCGTGCGGGATCTCTGCGTGCCGGGGACCGGCCGGGTGTGCACCACTCACGGTTGTGCGTCCTTCCTGGAAAGTGTTCACATGCGCTCCGGTGCGCTGACGCCGAGCAGGGCGAGGCCGTTGGCCAGCACCTGGCGGGTGGCCTTGACCAGTTCGAGCCGGGCGGCGTTGAGCGGGGTGACGGCGTCGTCACCCTTGGGCAGCACGCGCATGTCGTCGTCGGACTGGAAGGGGTGGTAGACCCCAGCCAGTTCTTCGAGGTAGCGGGCGATGCGGTGCGGTTCGCGGGTCTCGGCGGCGGTGGCGACCACGCGCGGGAAATCGCCGAGGGTGCGGATCAGGTCGCCTTCGCGGGCCGAGTTCAGCAGCGCGAAGTCGGGGGCGACCGAGGCGAACTCGTCGAAGCGCGCGGCATTGCCGATGATGCTGTTGGTCCGCGAGTGCGCGTACTGCACGTAGTAGACCGGGTTCTCGTTGCCTTCCTTGGTCCACAGGTCCAGGTCGATGTCGATGCTCGAGTTCACCGAGGACCGCACCAGCGAGTAGCGGCTCGCGTCGACGCCGATCTGCTCGACCAGGTCGTTGAGCGTCACCACGGTGCCGGCGCGCTTGCTCATCTTCACGGCCTGACCGTCACGGACCAGGTTCACCATCTGCCCGATCAGCACCTCGACGGTGTCGGGGTTGTCGCCGAAGGCGGCCGCGGCGGCCTTCAACCGGCCGATGTAGCCGTGATGGTCGGCGCCGAGCATGTAGATGGCCAGGTCGAAGCCACGCGCGCGCTTGTTCTGGAAGTAGGCGATGTCACCGGCGATGTAGGCGGCGTTGCCGTCGCTCTTGAGGACCACGCGGTCCTTGTCGTCGCCGTATTCGGTGGAGGCGATCCACCAGGCGCCGTCCTTCTCGTACAGGTTGCCGGAGTTCTTGAGCTCCTCGACGGCGGACTCGACGGCGCCGGAGGCGAACAGTTCGCTCTCGTTGAAGTACACGTCGAAGTCGGTGCCGAAGTCGTGCAGATCCTGCTTGATCTGGGCGAACATCTGCTGCACGCCCTCACGCCGGAACAGCTCGTGCCGCTGTTCGGCGGGCAGGGTGAGCGCGTCGGGATGCGCGGCGACGATGCCTGCGCTGATCTCCTGGATGTATTCGCCCGCGTACCCGTCCTCGGGGGTCGGCTCGCCGAGCGCGGCCGCGACCAGCGACTTCGCGAAGCGGTCGATCTGCGCGCCGTGGTCGTTGAAGTAGTACTCGCGGGTGACCTCGGCGCCCTGCGCGGCCAGGATGCGGCCGAGCGCGTCACCGACGGCCGCCCAGCGGGTACCGCCGAGATGCACCGGACCGGTCGGGTTGGCGGAGACGAACTCGAGGTTGATCTTCGTGCCGGACAGCGCGGCACCGGTGCCGAACCGCTCGCCCGCGGCCAGGATCTGGGCGACGATCGCGCCCTGCGCGGAGGCGGCCAGCCGGATGTTCAGGAAGCCCGGACCTGCGACATCGGCCACATCGATACCGTCGGTGGCCGAGAGCGCCTCGGCCAGCCAGCCGGCCAGCTCACGCGGATTGGTTCCTACCCGCTTGGCCACCTGCATGGCTACATTCGTGGCATAGTCGCCGTGTTCCGGGTTGCGCGGACGCTCCACTGTGACCTGCTCGGGCAGGACCGACGAGTCCAGTCCACGTTCGACAAGCACCTTCGCGGCGGTGGTGCGAAGGAGATCTGCAAGGTCAGCTGGAGTCACGAGTCTCTATCCTATTGGCTGGGCGCCTCGCAACCACGACCGCCCGGTACGAACGTCCCGATCCACACGTCGAAAGAGCACAACGAGCGATGCCGAGCAGGACCAGCGCCACATCAGCCAAGGCCGTCCGGGCCGCGGGGAAGTCGTCTCCGTCCCGCAAACCCGGCAAGGGAAAGCTTCCCGGCAAGAAGCGGGAGGTGCCATGGGCGCTGCTCGGCGCTGGTGTCGCCATCATCGCGCTGATCGGCCTGCTGGCCTACAGCCTGGTGCCCAAGTACCTGGACCAGGCCGCGATCCGCGAGGCGCAGACCGACCTCAAGGAATGGGTGCCGTCCAAGGACAACCAGGACCCGTCGGCCAAGATCGAGGGCGTCGTCAAGCAGGACTACCCGGCCGGTCTGCACGTCAGCGCCGAGCAGCGGGTGGCCTATGACAAGTCCCCGGCCTTCGGCGGCCCGCACGACGGCGCCTGGGCCAACTGCACCGGCACCGTCTACGCCAAGCCGATCCGGATGGAGAACGCCGTCCACTCGCTCGAGCACGGCGCGGTCTGGATCGCCTACAACCCCGACAAGGTCGACGCCGCCGGTGTCGAGAAGCTGTCGAACTTCGTCAAGGGCCGCCAGTTCAGCCTGATGTCGCCGTACCCGGGTCTGGACTCGGCCATCTCGCTGCAGTCGTGGGGCCACCAGCTCAAGCTCGATTCCGCCGACGACGTGCGGATCAAGCAGTTCATCTCCGCGCTGCGCGAGAACCCGTACGCCTACCCCGAGGTCGGCGCGAGCTGCTCGAACCCGATCTTCGACGCCAACAACCCGCCGCCGTTCGACTCCTCGCCCTACGGCCCCGACGCGGTGCCGATGGACGGCGAGGGCCTGACCCCGGACCAGACCGAGCTCGGCGGCGCCGGTGCGCCCGGCGTGCCGACCATCCCGATGCCGGGCGGCCTGCCCGCGGGTCAGTGATGAGTTCGGTCGATCCCGAACAGACCACTCCAGAGCCGGGCGCGCGCCGCCCGGCCGGGGCGATCCTCGTCCTCGGCGCGATCGGGCTGCTACTGCTCGGCGCGGTGGCCGGGGTGCTGCTGCGGCTGCCGCTCGACAATGCCGACGAACCTGCGCCCGGCCCGGTCGACATCGGTTTCAGCCAGGACATGGCGGCCCACCACGCCCAGGCCGTCGACATGGCAGGCGTCGCCCTGATCGCCTCCACCGACAACGACGTGCGCAGGCTCGCCTACGACATCCTGACCACCCAGCAGAACCAGATCGGCCGCATGCAGGCCTGGCTGCAGCTGTGGGGCGAGCCCAACCAGAACGTGGACGGTTACATGGGCTGGATGAGCGAGCACGGCGACGGCGCGCACGGGCACGGCGGCGCCACCGCCACCCACGAGATGTCGGGCCCGATGACATCGATGCCCGGCATGGCCTCCCAGGAGGAGATGACCGCCCTGCGCCAGGCCACCGGCCCGGCCCTGGACACCATGTTCCTGCAGCTGATGCTGCGCCACCACCAGGGCGGCGCGCCGATGGCCGAATACGCGGCCGAACACGCCGAGGTGGCGTCGGTGCGCCTGCTGGCCGAGCAGATGGCCAAGGCACAGGCCAGCGAATCCGCGCTGATGACAACCATGCTCGCCACCCGCGGCGTCACCCCGCTGCCGCTGAACTGACCCACCGGCCGGACCGGGTCAACCTCCCGGTCCGGCACTGTTTTTGGCGCACCGCATTCCATGCGATACGCTGTCGCTGCCCGATCGCCGCACAGCGACCGGCACCTATCCCGCCCTCGTAGCTCAGGGGATAGAGCGTCTGCCTCCGGAGCAGAAGGCCGCAGGTTCGAATCCTGCCGAGGGCACAGCAGTTCGAGGTCCCGTCCGTTCGGTCGGGGCCTCGTTTGCTTTGAGTTCGGTTCCACAGCGGTTGCGGGGGCCAGGCCCTCGATGACATCAGGAGCGGGCCATGACCAATCCCCCCGAGGGACAGCAGCCACCGAACATTCCTTCCGGGCCGCCGGGATATCCGCACGCCGGGTTCGGGCCGGGCGCGAATCCTGTCCCCGGTGGGCCGGATGTGTTCCCGCCGCAGCCGCCGAAGAAGAAGCGGACCGGATTGTTCGTCGGGCTCGGGGTGCTCGCACTGGTCGTCGTCGGTGTGGTGGTCGCCGGGGTCGTGCTCACCCTGCAGGGCCGGACGCCGCTGTCCTCGGACGAGAAGAAAATCGAGGTCGCGATCCGCGATTTCTACGACACGCTGGATTCCGAGGGCTTCATCGCCGCCGCGGCCCTGGCCTGCGCCGCCGACCGCACCGAGATCGACAACCTCACCCCCGAACAGCGTGAGCAGTTCGACGCGGCCACCGTGCAGGTGACCATCGACGACGTCGAGGACATCGTCATCACCGGCGACACCGCCCAGGCCACCGTGACCGGCCAGCTCACCCTCTCGGTGGAAGGCGAGGAGCCCAATACCGAGAGCAGCACCGAGGAACATCTGGCCAAGGAAGACGGCACCTGGAAGATCTGCTCGGCACCGGCCGCCAAACACTGATCCAACACCGAAGTGCGCCTGGCATTCCCGGGTCCGGCCCGCATCACGCGAGGTATTTTGCTCAGCGGGACCTCGGGCGGGAAGGACGTGATGACCTCGCGCGGCAGAAGAGTGCTGGCCGGGTTGACGGTGGTGGCTGTCGCGGTGTTCGGGGCGGGCGCCTGCGGGTCGTCGCCGGGGCACGGTGACCAGATCACCGTCTACAGCGGCCAGGACGCCACGCTCGTCGCGGAGTGGGTGGCCGCGTTCACCGAGGAGACCGGAATCGAGGTCGTGGTGCGGCACGGCGGCGATATCGGGCTGGGCAACCGGTTGCTCGCCGAGGGCGCCGACTCCCCCGCCGACGCCTTTCTCACCGCGAACACCCCGGCGATGACCCTCGTCGCGCGGGCCGGACTGCTCACCGAGGTCGACCAGGCGACCCTGGATCAGGTGCCGAGCCGGTACCGATCGCCCGCGAACTGGGTCGGAGTCGCCTCGCGGGCAACAGCTTTCGTCTACGACACCGACCAGGTCCGGCCCGCCGGACTCCCCGCCTCGCTGCTCGACCTCGCGCAGCCCGCGTGGCAGGGCCGCTGGGGTGCGGCCACCGCGAGCTCCGACTTCCAGGCGATCGTGACCGGTCTGCTCGCGCTGCGCGGCGAGGATGTCACCCGCGCGTGGCTGCGGGGTGTGCGGGCGAACGCCGTCGGCGCGCCGAATACCGCGGCCACCGTTGAGGCCGTCGCCGCGAACACCCCCGCGACCGGTCTGATCTTCGACGACGCCTGGTATCGCGCCGGGGAAAGCCACGGAAATACCGCGCTGCACTACTTTTCCGGTCAGGATCCCGGCGCTTTCGTCAGCGTGTCCGGTGCGGCCGTGCTCGCCGCGAGCGAGAAACACGACGCCGCACAGAAATTCCTCGCCTTTCTCACCAGCGAGCAGGCCGCGCAGATTCTCGCCGCGAATACCGGCGGCGCCCCGCCCCCGGCCACGCCGCCGATCGATCCCGCCCGGCTCGACCCCGGCACGGCGCTGCGACTGCTGGCCGAGGCCGGATTGCGCTGAGTTCCGATCACCGTGATCGCAACTCTGGTCCGGCGGCAGCGGGATCGGCACTATCAATGGCGAGGCGGGGGAAAGCGGTCCCGATCGTGAAATGATCGGAATCATGTCACGACCCGGACCGCTTTCCCAGGACCCCATCGCCGAGGCGTATCGACAGTGGATCGAGCACGGCTGGGGCTCGGTGGCCGACGGGATGGCCCTGGTGACCTCGCTGGTCCGGGCACAGCAGATCGTGATGGCGCGCGTCGACGTGGCGCTCAAGCCCTCCGGACTCACCTTCTCCCGCTATGAGCTGCTGCAATTGCTCAGTTTCAGCAAGACCGGCGCGCTGCCGATGGCCAAGGCCAGCGCCCGATTACAGGTGCATCCGACCAGCGTGACCAACACCGTCGACCGGCTCGAGGCCGCAGGCCTGGTGAACCGGGTACCGCACCCCACCGATCGCCGCGCGACGCTCATCGAGATCACCGACGCGGGAAGGGAATCGGTGGCCGCGGCGACCGAGGCGCTCAACGCCCAGGTGTTCGCCGAACCCGGGCTGCCACCCGAGCGCGGCCGCGAACTGCTCGGGCTGCTGGCGCAGTTCCGGCACGACGCGGGCGACTTCGACACCGCCGACCCGGAAAACCTCGCATTCCACGCGACCTGGCGCCCGAACGAAGAATCTCCGCGCGACGCCCTTGGCAGCTAGCCGAAAACCGGCCACCATGGAGCCCATGGTGCTGGTCCTGGGGGTATCGGCGGGTGCGGGCGGTGCTCGTGCTGTGCTCACCCACTCCGATCAACCCCACCTGCCGCCGCTGGACCGGGTGCGGGTGCCGCGCAGGCCGGGCGCCTCGGTCGCGGAATCGGTGCTCACGGCGGTACGCCGGATGCGGGTGGCCGCCATCGCGCGCGACGAATGCGTCACCGACACCGTGGTCACCTGCCGCAGCGAACTGCACGCCGACGCCGTGCGCGCGGCCGCGGGCCAGTCCCTGGCGATCGTCGACGAACCGCTGGCGCAACTGCGCTACCTGCGCTTCACCGGCCTGCTGCCCGCCACCGATTCGGTGATCCTCTACGACCTGGGCTGCTCGGGCCTGACCATCACCCACGCCGACTGCCGCACCGACACCATTCTGGCGAGCAGGCGCAGCACCGTGCTCAGCGGCGACGGCTACGACAATCTGCTGCGCTGGCAGCTGGCGCGCGGCGGTGTCGCGGCCGACGCGCGCACCAGCCGCGCGCATCGCGAGTCGCTGAGCCAGGCCAGGGTGGTCACCGCCACCGACGCGGGCACCGGTGAGCGCGCGGTGCTGACCCGCAGCGACCTGGCCGGCCTGTGTGGCGAGGGACTGCGGCATTCGGCGAGTTTCGTGCGGCAGGTGATCGAGGAGACCGGTGTGCGTCCCGGCGCGCTGGTGCTGCTGGGTGGCTGCACCCGCAATCCCACCCTGCGCGCGGATCTGGCCGGGCTGGCCGGGCTGCCGGTCGTCTACGACCCCGAACCGGAGTACGTCTCGGCGCGCGGAGCGGTGCTGCTGGCTGCCCGGCGCCCCTCGGCCCGGCTGCGGATGACCCGGCTGCGCGCGGGCGCCGCGGTGGCGGCCCCTACCGCCGAGCAGCGGCCGGCCCGGCGCACGCTGCTCGCCGCGGTCGCGGTGACGGCCACCCTCGGCGGCGCGGTGGCCGGATTGCTCGGCACCGACACCGCGCCGGCGCGGTCACCCGAGCAGGGCACCGCGCCGACGACAGCGCAGTTCAACAAGGGTTTTCTCCGGGTGGAACAGCCCTAGCTGTTGGTGAAGTTCGGCGCGCGCTTCTCGACGAAGGCGGCCATGCCTTCCTTCTGATCGTCGGTGGCGAACAGCGAGTGGAACACCCGGCGCTCGAACAGCAGGCCCTCGGCGAGGGTGGTCTCGAACGAGCGGTTCACCGCTTCCTTGGCGATCATCGCCACCGGCAGCGACATCGAGGCGATGGTCTGCGCCGTCTCGAGCGCGGTGTCGAGCAGCTGGTCGGCGGGCACGATGCGCGAGACCAGACCGGCCCGTTCGGCTTCCTCGGCGTCCATATTGCGGCCGGTCAGGACGAGGTCCATCGCCTTGGCCTTGCCGACCGCGCGGGTCAGCCGCTGCGAACCGCCGATGCCGGGGATGACGCCGAGCTTGATCTCGGGCTGGCCGAACTTGGCGGTGTCGGCGGCGATGAGGATGTCGCACAGCATCGCCAGTTCGCAGCCGCCGCCGAGGGCGTAGCCGGCGACCGCGGCGATGGTGGGCTTGCGGAAGTTGGCCAGGCGGTCCCAGCGGGCGAAGAAATCGGACAGGTACATGTCCATGTACGACTTGGGCGCCATCTCCTTGATGTCGGCGCCCGCCGCGAACGCCTTCGCCGAGCCGGTGATCACCACCGCGCCGATGGAGTCGTCGGCTTCGAGCTCGTCCAGCGCGGCGATGACGTCGTCGAGGACCTGCGCATTGAGGGCGTTGAGCGCCTTGGGCCGGTTCAGCGTGATCCAGCCGACCCCGCCTTTGCCCTCGCTGCCGCCCTTGCGCTCCAGCAGAATCGTCTCGAATTCGGTCACGACACCCTCTTGTCCTCAGTGGTCACGGATGGGGGTGACGATACCGAGCTGCGGCACAATCGGGTCATGGGCACCGACCACTTCGTGCGGATCAGCCGCCTGCGGGCACTCATCGACCACGAGAACACCGGCGCGGGCGAGCGGGCCACCGCACAGCGCATGCTCGACCGGATCCTGCGGAAATCACCGGGTGCGGCCGCCGCGGCAGGCGCCTCGGATCGGGTCTACGGCGCGCGGCACGACCGGCCGGGCCGTCATGCCAGCACCGAGTCGATCGTCGAGTCGGTGCGTGAGGACATCACCTTCGCGCGGATGTTCGCCCTCGCGGGCGGGCCGGGCGAGCTGCGGGTGCACAGTCCGCTGGCCGCCGCGCCCGCCGAGGTCACCGTGTCGGTGAGTACGCCGTTCGCCGATCAGATCGTGGTCACCATCGACCACATCCCGCCGGGCTGGGGCTGGGAGGCCGACGAGTTCGACCGCACCACCGCGACCGGGGAGCTGCGCGGCCTCGCCGACGAACTGGCCGAGATCATCGACAGCTACAACCACGACGGCACCGATGTCGGCCCGCGTTTCTTCCGCACGATCCGCGCCCAGGAGATGACGCTGCTGCGCTGAGGCCTCAGCCGGGGCGCAGGACCAGCACGACCAGCCCGATCGTCAGCACCACCGCGCCGACCGCCAGCACCAGGCTCGCGGCCGCCGGGCCGCCCGCGGTGTGGTCGGTGACGAGCTGGCCGACCGCGACCGCCACCGTCGCGGCCCCACCCAGCACCAGCACCGGTTCGCGCCGGATCGCGTACACGCCCAGGCACGCCAGCCCGATCAGACCGGTGAGCACCGGCGGCCACCACGAGTCGCCGTAGGTCACCGACTGCGCGCCGAGTACCGCGATCACCCCGCCGAGCAGGTAGGCCGCCCAGTCGGCGACCAGCAGCCGCGCCCACGCGAACCCGAACCACACCGCGCCGAACACCAGCAGCAGGATTCCCTGCCACGGCGATCGGCTGACCGAGGTCGATTCGATGATGCCCGCCACCCCGAACCCCGCCATCGCGATCATCCCCAGCACGCTCGGCACCAGCAGGTACCCGAGCACCGCGACCACCAGTCCCGCGAACACGGCGGCGCTGTCGCCACCATGCTCGCCGAAGGCGGTGCGCACGGCCCCGGTCGTCGCGCAGGCAGCGAGTACCAGCAGCACCGCGGCCAGTCTGGTGCGTCCCGCCGAGGCGATCGGCACCCGCCGGAACACCCCGCGACATCCGCCGGCCAGCACGATCGCGCCGCCGGCCGCGCAGCCCGCGACCACCACCAGCAGCACCACCCGCCCCGATTGCGCGACATCGCTCCAGGCCCGGCCGAGGAACAATGCCAGACCCGCCGCGACCAGCCCGGCGCCGAGATAGGCGACGATCTCCGCGAGCATCCGGCCGGTGGACGCGCGGGCGGCGTGGTCGGCCTCGTCCACCGCGCGCAGCACCGCCCGCCGCTGTCCGGCACTGATCACCCCCGCCGCGACCAGCCGCTCCAGCGCCACACCCACCCTGTGCTCGCGAACCATCCGTCGAGTATGTCGAGCCGGGTCGACAATCCCGTCGTATCCGGTGCGGAGCGTTTCGCGGCACGGTGACGTCTTTCACACTAGAATTAGTTTGATGTCCGAGTATCGGGCGTGCGATAAATCGGCTGCGGCAATCGGAGGAAGCCATGGACGAGCCAAGCGCACTGCATGTTCCTGTCCATCCGGTGCGGTTCGTGACGTCGGCGGCACTGTTCGACGGCCATGACGCCGCGATCAACATCATGCGGCGCATCCTGCAGAGCCAGGGCGCCGAGGTGATCCATCTCGGCCACAACCGCTCGGTCCGCGAGATCGTCGACGCGGTGCTCGAGGAGGACGTGCAGGGTGTCGCGGTCAGCTCGTATCAGGGCGGGCACATCGAGTTCTTCGAGTACCTGGCCACGACCCTGCGCGAGGCGGGTACGGGGAATGTGCGGATCTACGGCGGTGGCGGCGGTGTGATCGTCGCCGAGGAGATCGAGCGGCTCGCCCGCAGCGGGGTGCGGATCTTCTCCCCCGAGGACGGTCAGCGCCTCGGTCTGCCCGGCATGATCAACGAGCTGATCCGCGACTGCGACACCGACCCGGCCGCCACCACCGTCGACCTCGACGCGCTCTACACCGGCGACCGGATCACTCTGGCGCGCACCATCACCGCCCTGCAACAGGGCGCGCTGCCCGCAGCCGGCCGCACCGCGATCCTGGCCGCCGCTGGCAAGCGGCGGGTCCCCGTGCTCGGGATCACCGGCACCGGCGGCTCCGGAAAATCCTCGCTCACCGACGAATTGGTGCGCAGGCTGCGCACCGACCAGCAGGACAAGCTGCGCGTCGCGGTGCTCGCGGTCGATCCGACGCGCCGGCGCGCGGGCGGTGCGCTGCTGGGTGACCGGATCAGGATGAACGCCCTCGACGGCGAGCACGTGTACTTCCGTTCGCTGGCCACCCGCGGCAATCACGAACTGCCCGACGATATCGACACCATGATCGCGGCCTGCCGTGCGGCGGGCTACGACCTGGTGATCCTGGAGACCCCGGGCATCGGCCAGGGCGACGCGGGCATCGTCGATCATGTCGACGTGGCGCTGTATGTGATGACGCCGGAGTTCGGCGCCGCCTCCCAGCTCGAGAAGATCGACATGCTCGATTACGCCGATGTGGTCGCGGTCAACAAGTACGAACGCCGGGGCGCGGCCGATGCGGTGCGTGATGTGGCGCGTCAATTGATCCGCAACCGTGCCGAATTCGGCGCCACCCCCGCCGATATGCCGGTCTTCGGCACCAGCGCGGCCACCTTCGACGACGACGGCGTCACCGCTCTCTACCAGCACCTGACGGGGCTGCTCACCAAACACGGACTCGTGGTGGAGCCCGGTGCGCTGCCGCGGGTCGAGACGAAGGTGTCCACCCGGTTCGCCCAGCTGGTGCCGCCCGCGCGGGTCCGCTACCTGACCGAGATCGCCGAGACGGTGCGCGCCTACCACGCCACCACCGCCACGGAATCAGCGGCGGCCCAGCGCATTCAGCGCTTGAGCCTGGTCCACGAGGAACTGCCCGACGACACCGCCGTCGCCGAACTGCTCGACGGTGCCCGCGCGACGCTCTCGCCCGAATCGACCGCGCTGCTGGCCGACTGGCCCGCCCTCGCCGAGAGCTACCGGGGCGAGGAGCAGGTGGTACGGGTGCGCGACCGGGAATCACGCACCCCGCTGCGCCGCGAATCCCTGTCCGGCTCCAGCATTCCCCGCGTCGCGCTGCCGCGTTTCACCGACCACGGCGAACTGCTGCGCTTCCTGCGCTCGGAGAACCTGCCCGGCCTGTTCCCGTTCACCGCGGGTGTCTTCGCGTTCAAGCGCGACAACGAGGACCCGGCGCGCATGTTCGCCGGTGAGGGCGACCCGGCCCGCACCAACCGCCGGTTCAAGGTGCTCAGCGCGCACGCCGAGGCGACCCGGCTGTCCACCGCGTTCGACTCGGTCACCCTCTACGGCCACGACCCGGCCGAACGTCCCGACATCTACGGCAAGGTCGGCACCTCGGGTGTCTCGGTGGCGACCATCGAGGACATGCGCACACTCTTCGACGGTTTCGATCTGGGCGCGCCCACCACCTCGGTCTCGATGACCATCAACGGCCCGGCCCCGACCATTCTGGCCTTCTTCCTCAATACCGCGATCGACCAGTCGCTGGCGCGATTCACCACGGCCGAAGGCCGGGAACCGACACCGCAGGAGGCCGCCGAGCTCCGCGCGCGCACGCTGTCGACGGTGCGCGGCACTGTGCAGGCCGACATTCTCAAGGAGGACCAGGGCCAGAACACCTGCCTGTTCTCCACCGAATTCAGCCTGCGGATGATGGCCGATGTGCAGGAATGGTTCGTGCGCAACAATGTGCGCAATTTCTATTCGGTGTCCATTTCCGGCTATCACATTGCCGAGGCGGGCGCGAACCCGATCAGCCAGCTCGCCTTCACCCTCGCCAACGGATTCACCTATGTGGAGACCTATCTCGCGCGCGGCCTGGCGATCGACGATTTCGCCCCCAACCTGTCGTTCTTCTTCTCCAACGGCATGGATCCGGAATACACCGTGATCGGCCGGGTCGCCCGCCGGATCTGGGCGGTGGCGCTGCGCGACCGCTACGGCGCGGGCGAACGCTCGCAGAAACTGAAGTACCACGTGCAGACCTCGGGCCGTTCCCTGCACGCGCAGGAAATGCAGTTCAACGATATCCGCACCACGCTGCAAGCGCTGATCGCGGTCTACGACAACTGCAACAGCTTGCACACCAACGCTTTCGACGAAGCCGTCACCACGCCCACCGAGGATTCGGTACGCCGCGCGCTGGCCATTCAGCTGATCATCGCCAAGGAATGGGGCCTGGCGATGAACGAGAATCCGCTCCAGGGCAGTTTCGTCGTCGACGAACTCACCGATCTGGTCGAAGAGGCGGTGCTGGTCGAATTCGAGCGGATCAGCGAACGCGGTGGCGTGCTCGGCGCGATGGAGACCGGCTATCAGCGCGGCCGCATCCAGGACGAGTCCATGCGCTACGAACAGCGCAAACACGACGGCTCGCTGCCGATCGTCGGGGTGAACACCTTCCGCGGCCGGGAGGACGACGCAGGCCACGGCCCGATCGAACTGGCCCGCGGCACCGAGGCCGAACGGCAGTCCCAGCTGGAGCGGCTGCGCGAGTTCCGCGACGAGCACAGCGAGCAGTCCCATCGCGCGCTGGCCCGGCTGGCCGAGGTCGCCCACACCGACGGCAATATCTTCGAGGTGCTGATGGACGCCGCCCGGGTGTGCACGTTGCAGCAGGTCACCGACGCGTTCTTCGCTGTCGGCGGGCAGTACCGGCGCACGGTCTAGCCGCCGAGGAGCTCCGGCGGCAGGAACATCGCGCCGAGTTGCAGCGCGATCATGCTGGTGTGTTCGGCGATGCGGTCGGCGTCGACGTCGAGCACGCCGGTGCGCCAGGCGGTGAGCAACTCGATGAAGCCGCCTATTCCGGCCAGCGTGCTCATCCGGAACGCGGTCTCGTCGACGCCGGGGCGCAGATAGGGCCAGGCGACGGCGACCATCATGTCGGTGGAGTCGGTGAGCATCCGCTGCCGCCGCAGTTCGAGGACGGCGCTGCCCGCGTGCTCGGCCAGCAGGATCCGGGCCCGGCTGCGCTGGTCGGCCTGTAGTGCGACCGCGCGGGCGATCGCGGCGCGCAGGATCTGCACCGGGGTGCGGTCGCTGTTCTCGGTGATGACCGCGGCCAGATCGGCGAACACCTCGGCGCAGACCTCGTCCCAGACCTCGCCGAGCAGTTCGTCGCGATCGGCGAAGTTCTCGTAGAAGTACCGGTCGTTGAGCCCGGCCCGCTGACAGACCCCGCGCATGGTCACCGCGGCCCAGCCGCTGTCGAGCCAGATCTCCAGCGCCGCGGCCACCAGGGCCTCGCGGCGCTGCGCCCTGCGCTCGTCGGCGGTTCGCCCACCCCAGGTCCGGGCCGGTGCACGCACATCCATGGTTGACAAAGTACTCCGCCACGCGCCTAATTGGTGTCAGGTGCGGCCAATGGTGGCAGACGCCACCAGATGAGGACCGGCACCGGGTGAACCGGGAGTTGCCATGCGACTTTTTCCCTTCGGTGGGCCGCGCCGAACCACACGCGCCGACGCCGTCGTCACCGGCGCGGGCAGCGGCATCGGCCGCGCCTTCGCCGTCGAACTGGGCAGGCGCGGCGGCCGGGTGCTCTGCTCGGACCTCGATACCGACCGGGCCGCCGAGACCGCCGAACTGGTCGAGGAAGCCGGCGGGAAGGCGATCCCGGCGCGCTGCGATGTCACCGCGATCGAGGAGGTCACCGCGCTGGCCGAGGTCGCCGGAGACTGGTTCGGCGGGCCGCCGGCGGTGGTGATCAACAATGCAGGCATCGGCGCGGGTGGTCCGCCGGTCGGTGAGTTCAGCCTCGCGGACTGGCAGCGCACGCTCGGGGTGAACCTCTGGGGCGTCATCCACGGCTGCCATGTCTTCGCGCCGCTGTTGCGAGCGGCGGGGCGCGGCGCGCTGGTCAATGTCGCCTCGGCCGCCGCCTTCGGCGCCGCGCCGCGGATGGCGGCCTACAACGTCAGCAAGGCGGGCGTGCTCGCGCTCTCGGAGACCATGGCCGCCGAGCTCGCCGGGACCGGCGTCAGCGTCACGGTGCTGTGCCCGACCGGCGTGAAAACCGGGATCATGCAGGCGGATTCGCCCATCGACGAGACCGCGGACCGCCTCGGCGAGCTGCTGCTGCGCTGGACCGGACGCCCGCCCGCCGCCATCGCCCGCACCACCCTCGACGCCGTCGATCGCGGTGATCTGTACGTCGTCCCGCAGCTCGAAGCCAAGGTGCTGTGGCAGGCGAAACGCTGGATGCCCACCACCTACACCCGTTCGGCGGGCCTGCTGGAGCGGGTCGTGCGATGACGTTCACCTACCCGGACATGCTCGCCACCGTCAAAGCCAGGCAGTGGGCACTCGCCGACATCGATTGGGACGCACCGGGCGCCGACACGATCACCGACGAGCAGCGACCCCGGCTGGCCACCTTCATGGCCGATCTGGTGTGGATCGAACATGTCGGCGCCCGCGGTTTCGCCGCCCTCGTCCAGCAGGCGCCACCCGGCGCGCTGCGCGAGATCTACCGGCACTTCCACGCCGAGGAACAGAAGCACGCCAATGCCGAGCTCGCGCTGATGCGGCGCTGGGGCATGCTCGACGGTGACGCGATGCCGGTGCCCAACAAGAACATCCGCCTGGTGATCAGCTGGCTGGACCGCTACGCCGAGGGTATGAGCCTGCCGGTGCTCGGCACGGTCATCCCGTCGCTGGAGACGGCGCTGGACGGCGCGCTGGTGAAGTTCCTGCTCGACGAGGTCGAGGATCCGGTGTGTCATCAGGTGTTCCGGCACATCAACAACGACGAATCCCGTCATCTCGCGGTCGGGTTCCAGGTACTCGAGCAGCTCGGCGCGGGCCCGATGCGCAAGATCGCCGTCGAGACAGCGGGTTTCGCACTCCGGCCCGCGCTGCTGCTCGGCGCGCTGCTCTACGCGCCGCTGCTGTCGCGGATGTCGGCCAACATCATCGCCCTCGGCCTCGACGAGGAGAAGCTGTGGCAGGCGGTGCGCCGCTACGAGAACGTCGGCGAACGCAGCCCGGCCATCCGCCGGATGCCGCTCTATCACGTGGTGAAGATGCACGGAAAGGCGACGATCCACCGGCGACAGCCCTTCCAGTTGCTCGCCGACGTGTCCAACGCCTGTATCGATCGCTTCCCGACCCGGGTCCTCGGGCACCGGCCGTCGTGGACGAAAGAACTCACCTACGAACCGGTGGCGAAATGACGTCGCTGCCCCACGCCGACACCTACACCGGCCGTCAGCTGCACTGCACGGCGTTCCGGCCGCGCCACGAATTCACCGGCGAGCGGGTGGCGATCATCGGCAGCGGTGCGGCCTCGGCGCGCCTGCTGCCCGGCATCGCCGCCGAGGCCGCCCGGGTGACGGTGTTCCAGACCGACGCGGTGTGGGTCCTGCCCCGGCTCCCGCTGCCGGGCGTACTGCTGCGCCGGACGCCGCAGCCGCTGCTGCGATCGGCCGCACGGGCGAATCTTCGTGTACAGGTGCGTGATTCATGGCTGCGGCACCGCCTCACCCCCGACGACGACGCGGGCCTGACCGTGCACAACAGCTACTACCGCGCACTGCGACAGCCGGGCTGCGCGCTGGTCACCTGGCCGATCGCCCGCCTGGCACCGCTGGGTGTGCGTACCGTCGACGGTATCGAGCACCGGGTCGACACCATCGTCTACGCCGACGACGACCGGCACATCGTGCGCACCCTGCGCCGCGCCGGGCGGCTGCCCGGCTCGGCGGTCCGGATGAAGGAGACAGTATGACCACCGGAATCGATCACGAGATCATCATCGTCGGCGCCGGGTTCTCCGGTATCGGCGCGGCCATCGAGCTGCGCAAGGCCGGCTTCGACGACTTCCTGATCGTGGACGAGGCCGACGGCGTCGGGGGCACCTGGCATCGGAACACCTATCCCGGTGTGGCCGTCGACATCCCGTCGTTCAGCTATCAGTTCTCCTTCGAGCAGCGCACCGACTGGTCGCGGGTGTACGCCCCGGGCCGCGAGCTCAAGGCCTATGCCGAATCGTGCGTCGACAAGTACGCACTGCGCCCGCGCATCCGGTTCGGCACGACGGTGCTGGCCGCCGATTTCGACTCCGACGGCGATCGCTGGGTGCTGCGCACCGCTGACGGCACCGAACTGTCGGCGCGCTACGTGATCAGCGCGACCGGCGTGCTCACCCGCCCCAAACTGCCCGATATCGCCGGTATCGAGGACTTCGCCGGCGTCACCATGCACACCTCACGCTGGGATCATCGCCAGGAACTGCGTGGAAAACGGGTGGCGATCATCGGCACCGGCGCGTCGGCCGTGCAGGTGATTCCGGAGATCGCGCCGGAAGTGGCGCACCTGACCGTCTTCCAGCGCACCCCCATCTGGTGCCTGCCCCGCCCCGATCTGCCGCTGCCCACCGCGGCCCGGCTGGCGCTGAAACTCCCCGGCGGCCGGACCTTGACCCGGCTGGTCAGCCAGACCTATGTCGAGTTCACCTTTCCGCTGGCCGCGCACTACTACAACTCGATCCCGACCGCCGCGCTCGGCGAACGCGCCGGGCTCGCGCATCTGAAACGTCAGGTGAAAGACCCCGCTGTCCGGGCCGCGCTCACCCCGAACTACGCGCTCGGCTGCAAGCGGCCGAGTTTCTCCAACGATTACCTGGCGACGTTCAACCGGTCGAATGTCACCTTGGAAACCGATGCCATCGCCGAGGTCACCGCCACCGGTGTCCGCACCGCCTCGGGTGTCGAGCACGCCGCCGACGTCCTGATCCTGGCCACCGGATTCAAGGTCATGGAATCAGGCAATATGCCGACCTACGATCTGCACGGTGTCGGCGGACGTGACCTGGAGAAATGGTGGGACGAGAACCGCCTGCAAGCCTATGAGGGCGTGAGTGTGCCGGGCTTTCCCAACTACTTCTCGATCATCGGGCCCTACGGATACAACGGCGCGTCGTATTTCACGCTGATCGAGAATCAGACCCGCCACATCCTGCGCTGCCTGCGGCACGCGCGCAGCACGCGGACCGCCCGGATCGAGGTCACCGCCGAGGCCAACGATCGGTTCTTCCGGGAGATGCTGGCCCGCCGGGGCGGCCAGGTGTTCTGGCAGGACAGTTGCGCACTGGCCAACAGCTACTACTTCGACGCGCACGGCGATGTGCCGCTGCGGCCGTCCTCGACGGTGGAATCGGCCTGGCGAAGCGGCCACTTCGACCTCGACGACTATCGATTCACCGCCGCTCGCCGGGCGGTCGCCGAGTCGCGATAATTCTCCCCGCGCCGCGTCCGACGAACAGTCCCGTACCGGTTCGGCGCGTGTGACAATCGCCGGGAGAATTCGGCGGCGATGGGACGCACAGCATGGATCTGACCGGCCTCGACATCATCGATGCGCACATCCACCAGTGGGATCCGCACGCGACGCCGCGCGCCTTCAGCACGCTCGCCAAGCTCCTGCGTTATCTGCCGGTGCCGATCGATGTGGCGGCGAAACTGGCGCCGCGCCGCGACCGCGAATTCGTCGGCGACCCGACCGCGTATTCGGGCCCCTATCTGCCGGCGGACTACCGCGCCGACGCGGGAACGACGGCGGTCGAGTCGATCGTGCACATCGAGGTCGAGTGGACGGGCTGGAAACCGGACGAGACCCGCTGGGTGGCGAGCCTGCCGTTCGGCGTGGACACGCCGGGGCTGGCCGCGATCATCGGCTCGGCCGATCCGGGCGCGGTCGAGTTCGGCGCCGTGCTCGACGCGCACCAGACCGCGTCACCGCTGTTCCGTGGCATCCGCACGATGGTCGCCCACCATCCCGACCCGGCGGTGAAATCCTTCGCCGCGCACGATGGCGCACTCACCGCGCCCGCCTTCCTACACGGCTTCGAGCAGCTGGCGCGGCGCGGGCTCTCCTTCGAGGCGTGGGTGTACTCGGGGCAGCTCCCCGAGGTGACGGCGCTGGCCGAGCGGTTCCCCGAGGTCCCGATCGTGCTCGATCACCTGGCCACCCCGGCCGGGCTGTTCGGCCCGGTCGGCAAGCACACCGGCCGGACCGCGGCGCAGCGGCAGGCGCTGCTGGACCGCTGGCGCGATGACCTCACCGACCTGGCCGCCCAGCCGAACGTGGTGGCCAAGGTGAGCGGGCTGATGATGCCGGTGCTCGGTCACCCGGTGCCGCCCCGTGGCACCCCGACCCCGGTGCCGCGGCTGGTCGAGCGGACCGGTCCGCTGCTGGCGCACGCCCTGGAAGTCTTCGGCGCCGACCGGCTGATCTGGGGCTCCAACTTCCCGATCGACCGGCCGATCACCAGCCTCACCGGCGCCGTCGAGACCGTGGCGACCGGACTCACCGACGCGGGCGCCTCGGCCGCCGACCTGCGGAAGGTCTTCCGGGACAACGCGGTGCGCGTCTACCGGATCGACACCACACCGTGAACGTCAGCGGTTCCTGTCGGTGGCCGCGATTAGCATCCCCGTCATGAAGGCAACCGGAACATTCGAGGTCACCGCGTTCGAGCCGACCGACCTGCGACCGCGACCGGACATCACCACCGGACTGCCGGTGGGCGTGTCCACGATGACCAAGGTGTACGCGGGTGAGATCGAGGGGCAGTCGGCCACGCTGTTCACCGCCGCGTTCGACATGACCAGCGGCGCGGGCACCTACGTCGCGATGGAGTCGTTCGAAGGCGCGCTCAACGGCACACCGGGCGCCTTCAACTTCGTGCACGCGGCCACCACGGGCGGCACCGACCGCACCGACGAGTTCTTCCACATCGTCCCCGCCAGCGGCACCGGCGCGCTCACCGGGATCACCGGCAGCGGCGCGCTGTCGGTCGACGAGCGCGGCGGGCACCACATCTGGTTCGAGTACGAACTGGGCTGAGCTCAGCTGTCGAATTCGAGGTAGAGCGAGCGGAGTTCGCGCAGGCCGGTGGCCGCGAGCTGCTCGTCCTCGGCCGACATCCGCAGGGCCCGGCGCAGTGGCACCGGGTCGAGATCCTCGATGACGGCGTGGAATTCGATGCGCGGCAGCTCCGGCAGTGCGAGCTCGTCGCCGTAGAGATCATCGGTCTCGGCGGTGCGGTCGGCGGTCTCGACGCCGCGAATGAGGGTGTCGAGGTCGAGGCCGCGCAGGGTGAGGATCTCGGCGGGCTGCTCGTCGAGCCGTTCGGCGAGCAGGTAGCAGACCGCGGCGACGTGCTTGCACGGCCAGCCCATATCCGGGCAGCTGCACGAGAAGTCGAGTTCGGCGGCGGTGGTCGGGAGCAGGTGCGGCCCGAGCGCGGGTGGCAGTGCGCCGGAAGCGATTTCGGCGAGCATGCCCGGCGCCTCGCGGATCTCCGACAGCAGCAGCTCGACCTCCTCCGGGCGCAGCGGGCGGATGGCCAGTACCGAGGTGAACGGACTGGGCTGACTGCCCTGGACCTCCGCGGTGACCGCGCCGCGCTCGATCCGGTAGTTCACCACCTGCCCGACCCTGGCGTAGGTGCGGCCCCGCGAGAGCCGTCCCGCGTCGGCCACCTGCTCCACCGCGTCCAGCAGCGATTTGCCCCACCAGGTGCGGCCGAAACCGCCGCGCGAGCGCACGCCACCGGTGACCGGCCTGCGCGGCCCGAACTGGCTGAAGTCGGCCATCTACTCGCCCACCGCTTCGGCGCCCAGGGTGAACAGCTCGCGCAGTTCGTCGGTGCTCAGCTCGGTGATCCAGTTCTCCCCCGCACCGACCGCCAGCTCGGCCAATTGCCGTTTGCCGCTGATCATCTCGTCGATCCGCTCCTCGATGGTGTCCACGCACACCAGCTTGCGGACCTGGACCGCGCGCTGCTGGCCGATCCGGTACGCCCGGTCGGTGGCCTGGTTCTCCACCGCCGGATTCCACCAGCGGTCCAGGTGGATCACATGATTGGCGGCGGTGAGGTTGAGGCCGGTGCCGCCCGCTTTGAGGGAGAGCAGCATCAGCGGCGGGCCGTCGGCGCGCTGGAAGCCGGTGACCATGTCGTCGCGGCGCTGTTTGCGCACGCCGCCGTGCAGGAACGGGATCGGGCTGCCGAAGCGTTCGGTCAGATACGGCAGCACCAGGTCGCCGAATTCACGGAACTGGGTGAACAGCAGGGCCTTCTCACCGTCGGCGAGCACCGCCTCCAGGACGTCCTCGACCAGGGCGAGCTTGCCGGAGCGGTGACTGCCGCGCCGCAGCACCGCCGACCCGTCGCCCAAGTAGTGGGCGGGGTGGTTGCAGACCTGTTTGAGCCTGGTCAGCGCGCCGAGCACCGCGCCCTTGCGCGCCATGCCCTTCGCGTCTTTCAGTTTCTCCAGCATGTCGTCGACGACGGCCTGGTACAGCGCGGCCTGCTCGACGGTGAGATTGGCCCGCACCGTCATCTCCAGTTTGTCGGGCAGATCGCTGATCACCGTGGGGTCGGTCTTGAGCCGGCGCAAGACGAACGGGTCGGTGATCAGGCGCAGGCGATCGATGGCGTGCTGGTCGCGTTCGCGTTCGATCGGCACGGCGAATCTGGCCCGGAACGACTGCGGGCTGCCCAGCAGTTTCGGCATGGCGAAATCGAAGAGGGCACGCAGTTCCTCGAGCCGGTTCTCCACCGGAGTTCCGGTGAGCGCCAGGCGATGTCGCGCGGGGATCGCGCGGGCGGCGCGGGCCTGCCTGGTCACCGCGTTCTTGATGTGCTGTGCCTCGTCGAGCACGATGCGCTCCCATTGCTGTTCGGCCAGCAGGGTCACGTCGCGGGCCAGCAGGGCGTAGGTGGTGACCACCAGATCCGAATCCGCCACCGCCGCGGCGAAATCCGCGCCCTTACCGCGAGCGGCCCCATGATGGACCAGGACGCGCAGGTCGGGCGCGAAGCGTTGCGCCTCCCGCTGCCAGTTGCCGACCACCGACATCGGGCAGACCAGCAGTGTCGGGCCGGCCGGCGCGGCAGCGGCTTCGCGCTCGTGGGTCAGCAGCGCGAGCACCTGCACGGTTTTGCCGAGGCCCATGTCGTCGGCCAGGATCGCGCCGCAGTTCAGCCGGTTCATCGTCGCCAGCCAGCTCAGACCGCGTTCCTGATAGGGGCGCAGCTGGGCCTTCAGGCCGACAGGGACCGGCACCGGTTCGGGTTCACCCTCCCGCGCGAACAGTTCGGCGGCCCAGCCGTGCGCGGTGACCTCGGTGACCGGTACATTGTCGACGCGCTCGGCGGCCAGCTGGCCGATCATGTCGGCGAGGGTGATCGGTGAGTCGTCGGCGTGCTGCGCCACAAAGCGGGCGGCAGCGGCCAGCGCCCGGTGGTCGGCCTGCACCCATTCCCCGCGCAGCTGGACCAGATCGGACTTGCTGCGGACCAGCCGCTGCATCTCGGCCTCGGTGAGCACGAGATCACCGAGCGCCAATTCCCAACGGTAGGACAGCAGTCCGTCGAGGCCGACGGTCGATTCGGCGGCGGGGCTGCTCACCCGCAGCCGCATGCTCGGTTCGGCGATGTTCCACGCGCGTGGCAGCAGCAGCCGGATCCCGGCCTCGCGTAGGGCATGCGCGCCGTGGGCGACCAGATCGGCGACGACCTCGGTGGGGAGCAACAGGTCGAGTCCGCGCGGGTCGGTGGGCAGGTCGCGCAGGCGCGGGTAGGCCTTGCGTGCCTGTCCCAGTTTCTCCGCGGCGGTGCGCACGAGGACCGGATCGTCATCGAGGGCAATGGGTTTCGGTGCGTCGTCGACAGGTCGCAGACATACTTGCAGCCGCCACAGCGCCACGGATTCGTCGGTGGAGCCGAATTCGCCGTCGGGCTCGCACAGGCGAAGCACGAGCTCGGGCTCGTCGGCGGCATAGCCTTCGCGCCACTGGGCCAGGGTCTCGGCCAGCCGGTAGGAGCCCTCGTCGAGGGCGGTGTCGCCGACCAGGGCGGCCAGCAGCGGGTGCGTCAGCGTGCGGTGGGTGACGTATTCGCGGGCGATCGGGTCGGTGAGCTCGGTGACCAGGTCGTCCAGGACGGCCGAGGGCGCGCCTGCCACGCGCAGGGCGGGCGGCATGGCCGCGGCCAGTTCGGCCAGCCACGCGCGCTGACGTTGCCCGCCGACCAGCCGCCAGCGCACCCACCACTGCCCGTCGGCCCGCTCGACCTGCGGCACCACCCGCCCGGCCCGCACCCAGCGTTCGATCCCGCGCGCCACATGGGCGAGAAACCGCAGATCGCCGGAGATGTGCTCGCGTGGCAGCCGGCTGCGCAGCACGACGGCCGCCGTGGACGGCGCGAGCGCGTGCGCGCGGACCTCGGCGGTGGCGGGCTGCCCCGCGGCGTCGACGAGCAGGACCTGGGCGCGATGCCGGAACCTGGCCCGCTCCAGGATGTCGCCGAGCACCGACCCGACAGCGACCACTTCCCCGTCGTGCCACAGCAGCAGACCCGAGCCGGGTGACCACAGACCGTGCAGCATGGCGTCCATCCAAGCAGGTGGGACCGACAGCATCGGCGACGGCTATGCCCTGGATTTCTTGCCGAGACCGGAACATACTGGGATATCCCCTGGTCACGGGTGATCCCCTGGAACTGCGTGGAGGGCAGCAATGACAATTCTGCTCCAGGTTCTCGAGCAGAGCTTTACCCCGGCAACCCCGTGGGAGCGACGCAAATTCACCTTCGTCGACGCCGGAAAGATCGTCGGCATGCGCTTGGACGGTCAGTCCGGTGTGTGGCTGGATCTGTCCCGGCCCGGCGAATCGCAGCGGCTGGCGCACACCGTCGACCCGCGGGAATCCATCACGTTCCTGCTCACGGTGTTCGCCAAGATCGCCGAATGCGAGGATCGCGGCGGGTCATGGCTGATCGGGCACGACGGCACGCACGTCAGCTCGATCGCGGCCACCCGATTCCCGCCGAACGCCAGCGAACTGGCCGCCGACGACATTCTGGCGCGCGCCTGGTTGTAACCGAACTTGTCGGTGCCACCAGCTACAACCTGGGGGTATGGCGAAACTGGCGTGGTTGCTCGTGACGGTGCTCGCGACCGCGGGCTGTGCCGTGCCCGTCCCCGATCCCCCGGCCGCCCCCGGCAGCCCCACCCGCGCCGAGCTCACCGCCCTGCTCGACCGGGTCCGCGTGGTCGCCGCCCGCCCGCATCCCGGCGGCTACGAACGCGGCTGCAAGGCCGGTCAGGGCTGTGTCTTCGGCCCGGCCTGGACCGACGACACCGACGCGCCCGGCGGTCACGACGGGTGCGACACCCGCAACAACGTCCTCGCCGCCCAGCTGCGCGAGGTGGTGCGCCGCGGCCGCTGCGTGGTCGTCGCGGGCATCCTCACCGACCCCTACACCGGCACCGACCTCCCCTTCCGCAAGTCCGAGGGCGGCCGCATCCAGATCGACCACGTCTACCCGCTGGCCGCCGCCTGGGACATGGGCGCCGCCACCTGGCCCCTAGACCGCCGCCGCCGCTTCGCCAACGACCTCTCGGTCAACCTGCTCGCCACCAGCGCAGCCACCAACCAGGCCAAACGCGACCACACCCCCGCCGACTGGCTCCCACCCGCCCACCCCAACCACTGCTTCTACGCCGCCAAATACCTCACCGCCGCCACCGACTACGACCTCCCGATCACCACCGCCGACCACACCCGCCTCCACGAAGTAGCCCGCAACTGCCCCTAGCCACCCCCGCCGATTTGTCCGATTCGAACAAACATTCGAGAATTGATAGCCTTCCTGCATGGTCAGCTCATCGCACGAGGCGATGCACAGGATCTTCACCCACAATGCTGCGGCATTCGCCCGCGCCTTCCACATACTGAATCTGCCGTTTCCGGACCCCGTTGCGGTAGAACAGATTTCGGTCGACCTGACCGAAACCGCACCGGTCGAACGCCGGGCCGACACCGTCTTGCGGGTCACGACCCCCGAAGACACATTCCTCCTGATCGCCGAAGCGCAATCGAATCGCGACGACAGCAGGATCGCCGCGTGGGCCTACTACGCGACATTCCTGCACAACAAGTACGATCTGCCGGTCGTGCTGGTGGTGGTCTGCCACGACAAGCAGACCGCCGCCTGGGCAAGCAAGCCGATGCGGCTCACGTATCGCGGCTGGACGAGCTTCACCCTGACCCCGCTCGTGCTCGGCCCGCACAACGTGCCCGCGGTGGTCGATCCTGCCGAGGTCCTCGACGACCTGCCGCTGGCGACACTGTCCGCGATCACCCACGCCCGCGAACCGGAGATCGGTGCGATACTGGAGGCGATCATCGTCGCCTTCCGCAGACGTGGATCAGACGAGGAAACCGAGTTCTACGCCGAACTGGTCGAACAGGGAATTTCACACACCGACGCAGCCCAGCTCTGGAGGGACAAAATGGCCACGGATCTGTCGTTCTTCCGTTCGGAATCCGCTCAGCGGTTGCGCGCGCAAGGTCGTGAGCAGGGGCGCGAGCAGGGGCTCGCAGAGGGGCGCGAGGAGGGGCTGGAACTGGGACGCGCCGAGCAGGCGGCGCGGTCGGTGCTGACCGTGCTCACCGGACGTGGTATCGAGCTCTCCGCCGGTCAGCGCGAACGACTGATGGCGACCACCGACCTCGATCAGCTGAATGCGTGGCTGCTCCAGGCGTTGACTGTTACCGGGGCGGCTGAGCTGTTCGGCTGACCGGCCGCGCGCTCACTCGCCGGTGGCGACCGGGCGTTTCGGGTCGTTGGACCATTGGGACCAGGAGCCCGGGTAGAGGGTGGCGGGGATGCCGGCTAGGGCGAGGGCGGCGATTTGGTGGGCGGCGGTGACGCCGGAGCCGCAGTAGACGGCTACCGGGCCGTCGCCGAGGGCGGTGAAGCGGGCGCGGAGTTCTTCCGGGGTGCGGAAGCGGCCGGTGGAGTCGAGGTTTTCGGAGGTGGGGGCGCTGAGTGCGCCGGGGATGTGGCCGGCGCGTGGGTCGACCGGTTCGACCTCGCCGCGGTAGCGTTCGGCGGCTCTGGCGTCGAGGAGGAGGCCGGGCCAGGTCGCGGCGGCGTCGATGTCGATGACCGGGAGGGCGCCGGGGCGCACGATCAGGTCGCCGGGCGCCGGGTCGGGTTCGGCGCCGGTGGCGATCTCGCCGCCCGCCGCGATCCAGGCGGGGAGGCCGCCGTCGAGCAGGCGCACGTCGGTCAGTCCGGCCCAGCGCAGCAGCCACCAGGCGCGGGCCGCGGCCATGCCGCCGGTCGCGTCGTAGACGACGACGGCGGCACCGTCACCGAGTCCCCAGCTGCGGGCGCACTTCTCGAAGGTGCCGGGGTCGGGCAGGGGATGCCTGCCGCGCGCGGGTGCTGGGGCTGCGGCCAGTTCGGTCTCCAGGTCGACGAACACCGCACCCGGGATGTGCCCGTCCAGGTAGTGCTGCGGACCATCCGGATCGCCCAGCGCCCAGCGCACATCCAGCAGATGAATCTTCTTGTCCGCCAGCTCTTCCCGCAGCTCCGCCGCAGAGACAACCACCGCGCCCACTCCCACTCCTCCTGTGCCGTGTCCACCACGAATCCCCGTCTCGCCACCCTACGCACCACTGACCGCTCCCGGCACCGAATGCCGACCCGGCGACATGACGATCCACCCGAGCGGGCAACTCGACGCCGGCGGGGACGAGGCGGGGTGCCGCGCCGCACAGGGTTTCCGGTGGCGCGCAGGGGTGCGAATCACGGGTTGCCGGTGATCGTCCGGGGTCGGTTCGAGCGAGCCGGGAGTGATGGCGTTCGCACTGCGCGCGACTGGACCGGCCGGGTGATCTGTCGATCAGGCCAGTTTCGCGGGACTGGCAGGTGACACCGGGTAGGCGGGCGGGCAGTATCTGCGCAATGTCGCAGGTCTCCACCACCACCCCGGATGTCGTCGGCGAGCGGGCGGGGATCGCGCAGCCGCTCGGGGCGGGGGCGATCACCGCGCTGGTCGGGTTCACCAGTTCGTTCGCGGTGGTGCTGAGTGGGTTGCGGGCGGTGGGGGCCAGTCCCGCGCAGGCGGCGTCGGGGCTGCTGGTGCTGTGCCTGACGCAGGGTATCGGCATCCTGGCGCTGAGTTTCCGGTACCGGATCCCGATCACGCTGGCCTGGTCGACGCCCGGTGCGGCGCTGCTGGCGAGCACCGGACTGGTCGCGGGCGGGTGGCCGGGCGCGGTCGCGGCCTTCGCGGTGACCGGTGTGCTCATCGTGATCACCGGGCTGTGGCAGCGGCTGGGCGCGCTGGTCGCGGCGATTCCGGTGCCGATCGCGCAGGCGATGCTGGCCGGCGTGCTGGTGCCGCTGTGCCTGGCGCCGGTGCAGGCGCTGCGGACCTCGCCCGCGGTGGTGGTGCCGGTGATCGTGGTCTGGCTCGTCCTGCAGCGATTCGCACCGAAGTGGGCGGTGCTGGTCGCGTTCGCGACCGCGGCCGTCGGGACCGGCATCGACATCGCGGTGAATCACCGGCAGCTCGAGCTGGCCGCCATGGTCCCGACGGTGGAATGGACTGTTCCGCACTGGCAATGGCAGGCGGTGGTCGGTATCGCGATCCCGCTCTATATCGTCACCATGGCTTCGCAGAACATCCCCGGCGTCGCGGTCATGCGCTCGTTCGACTTCCAGGTCCCGTGGCGCGCATCGATGCTGGTCACCGGTATCGGCACCATCGCCGGTGCCGCGGCGGGCGGGCACGCCGTCAACCTCGCCGCCATCAGCGCCGCCCTGGCGGCGGCCCCCAGCGCGAGCCCCGACCCGAAACGCCGCTGGATCGCCGCGGCCACCGCGGGCGCCACCTATCTCGTCCTCGGCCTGGCCTCCGCCGCCTTGGTCACCCTGATCGCCGCCGCCCCCGCGGGCACCCTCGAAACCGTCGCAGGCCTGGCCCTGCTCGCCACCCTCGCCGCCGCCCTCACCGGCGCCCTCAGCGACCCCGCCCACCGCATGTCCGGCCTCGTCACCTTCCTGGTCGCCGCCTCCGGCACCACCCTCTTCGGCATCGGCGGCGCCTTCTGGGCCCTCATCGCCGGCCTGACAGTCCGCCGCTTCCTCCCGCGCGGCACCTGAAAGCGCCAGTCCCCCAACATCTCTCACCCATCGCCTCCGTCGCCGACGGCCCCCGAACCGCTGCCCGGACTCCCCATGCCGCCGGGACCAGACGTGGCCGAGCCACCTCCTGGACAAATGATCACCAGGCCACCAGGGATTTCGGCTCTCGGGCGATGCCTACCTGAAGGCCTGGTGATCATGTGTCCAGATCGCTTGGTCCGGCTCCGATCAGCTGGATACCGGACAGCTGGCTGGTGAGGGGACGGCGACCTGGGTCGCCAGGGGACTCGTTCCCGGCTTGGTAGCCCCCTTTCTCACCGCCGGGTGGGCTGTGTTCACCGTCGTGACGGTTCGGATATCGCTCAGACTCGGCTGAGGAGGGTGAGGGGGTCCTCGAGGTAGCTCGCGGTGGTGGCGAGGAATCGGGCGGCGAGTTCGCCGTCGATCATGCGGTGGTCGAAGCTGAGGCCGAGGGTGGTCACCCAGCGGACGGCGAGTTCGTCGCGGTGGACCCAGGGGCGTTTGCGGATCGAGCCGAGGCAGAGGATGGCGGCTTCGCCGGGATTGACCAGGGGGACACCGGAATCCACGCCGAAGACGCCCACATTGGTGATGGTGAAGGTGCCGCCGCGCAGGTCGGCGGGGGTGGCGTTGCCGGAGCGGGCGTTCTCGGCCGACCAGCTGATCTCCCGGCAGAGCTCGCGCAGGCTCAGGGTGTGCGCGTCCTTGAGGTTGGGGACGAGCAGGCCGCGCTCGGCGGCGACCGCGATGCCCAGGTTCACATAGTGCTTGGTGACGATCTCCTGGCTCTGTTCGTCCCAGGCGGTGTTGATCGCGGGATACTCGGCGATCGCGGCGAGGGTGGCCTTGGCGACCAGCGCGAGCGGGGTGAGAGTGAGGCCGTCGAAGGACTTGGTGGTGCGCAGATGGTCGAGCAGTTCCATCGAGGCCGTGCAGTCGACGGTGACGAAGGTGCTGGCCTGCGGGATGGTGCGGGAACTGGCCTGCATGGCGGCGGCGGTGCGCTTGCGGATACCGGAGATCGGGGTGCGTTCCTCGCGCGCGGTCGGTTCGATCAGGCCGCCGTCGGTGTCGGTGACGCGGGTGTGCGGCGCGGGCGCGCTCTCGCCGTTGCGGGCGGGGGTGCGCGGCGTGGTCACCGGGACCGCCGTGCGCACGTCCTCGACGGTCACCGCGCCCTCGGGCCCCGACCCGGCGACGAACCACAGGTCGATGCCGAGTTCCTTGGCCAGCTTGCGCGCCGCCGGTGTCGCGGCCGCGCGGTGGGTGCTCGGGGTGCTCGCCGCCATGGCCGCCGCCGGTGCGGGTCTGCGTCTGCGCGAAGTGCTTTCGGCCTCCGGCCCGTAGCCGACGAGCACGTCGTTGCGGGCGGTGTTGTCGGCGGCCGGGGGCTGCTGGACCGCGAGATCGTTGCGCACCCGGATCAGCGGCGCGCCCACCGGCACCGTGTCACCGGGCTGGGCCAGCAGCTCGACGACGACTCCGGAGAACGGCGAGGGCAGCGCCACCACCGCCTTCGCGGTCTCCACCTCGGCGATGGTCTGGTTCAGTTCCACCCGGTCGCCGACCGCGACCGACCACGACACCAGATCGCCGTCGGCCAGGCCCTCCCCCAGGTCGGGGAGGCGGAATTCGAGAACATGACCGTCGTCGGCTTGTTCCGGCACTAGGGCACCTTTCTGGTCACGCGAGACAGCGATCGACGGCCGCCAGGATGCGGTCGGGGTCGGGCAGGTGGTGCTTTTCGAGCTTAGCCGGGGGGTAGGGGATGTCGTAGCCACCGACCCGCAACACCGGCGCCTCGAGGTGGTAGAAGCAGCGTTCGGTGATCCGGGCGGCGATCTCGGCGCCGAGCCCGGCGAAGACCGGCGCTTCGTGCACCACGATCAGCCTGCCGGTCTTGTCCACCGATTCGGCGATGGTGTCGACGTCGATCGGCGAGAGACTGCGCAGATCGATCACCTCGAGCGAATGTCCTTCCTCCGCGGCGATCTTCGCGGCGGTGAGCGCGGTGGCGACGGTGCCGCCGTAGGCGACGACGGTGGCGTCGGCGCCGCGCGTGCACACCCTGGCCTGGTGCAGCGGCAGGTCCGGTTCGCCGTCGAAATCCACGTCGGCCTTGTCCCAGTAGCGGCGTTTCGGTTCGAAGAAGACGACCGGATCGTCGAGTGAGATGGCCTGGCGGATCATCGAATACGCGTCGGCCGGGGTGCTCGGCGAGACGACCCGCAGGCCCGCGGTGTGCGCGAAATACACTTCGGGCGATTCCGAATGGTGCTCGACCGCGCCGATGCCGCCGCCGAACGGAATGCGAATCGTCAATGGCGCCTTCACTTTACCGCCGGTGCGGTAGTGGATCTTGGCGACCTGGGAGACGATCTGATCGAAGGCCGGATAGACGAACCCGTCGAACTGGATCTCCACCACCGGCCGGTACCCGCGCAGCGCCATGCCGAAAGCCGTTCCGACGATGCCGGATTCGGCCAGTGGCGTGTCGATGACCCGGTTGTCGCCGAAGTCCTTCTGCAGCGTGTCGGTCACCCGGAACACCCCGCCGAGGCGGCCGATGTCCTCACCGAGCAGCACGACCTTGGCGTCGTCGTCCATCGAGCGGCGCAGCCCGGTGTTGAGCGCCGCGGCGAAGGTGGTGATCATGACTGCGCTCCTTCGGCGAGGTAGTCCGAGAACTGCTGTGCCTCTTCGGCGATCAGCGGATGCTCGGTGGCGTAGACGTGGTCGAACATGCGGCGCGGATCCGGGTCGGGCATTTCCAGAGTCGCCGCGCGCACCCGCCGGGCGATGTCGTCGGCGGTCTCGGCGACGTGGCGGGCGAAGTCCGGATCGAGCAGGCCCTCGCGGTCGAGCAGCAGCCGCATCCGTTCGATGGGGTCGCGGTGCGCCCAGTATTCGGTGTCGGCGGCGGTGCGGTACCTGGTCGGGTCGTCGGCGGTGGTGTGCGGGCCCATCCGGTAGGTCATCGCCTCGATGAAGGTGGGTCCGCCGCCGCCGCGGGCGCGTTCGATCGCCTGCCGGGTGACGGCCAGCACCGCCAGCACATCGTTGCCGTCGACCTGCACCCCGGCCATCCCGTAGCCGTCGGCGCGGCGCACCAGCGGCACGTGGCTCTGCACCGACACCGGTTCGCTGATGGCCCACTGGTTGTTCTGGCAGAAGAACACCACCGGCGCGGTCCAGGCGGTGGCGAAGCCGAGCGCTTCGGCGATGTCGCCCTGGCTGGTCGCGCCGTCGCCGAAGTAGGCGATGGTGGCGATGTCGGCGCCGTCGAGGTGGGCGGCGTAGGCGTAGCCGGTGGCGTGCAGGCCCTGGGAGCCGACCACGATATTGGCGTTGGTCATCCGCACCGCTTCGGGGTCCCAGCAGTGGTGGGCGACCCCGCGCCACAGCGCGGTCAGCTGTTCGGGCGGCACGCCGCGGCAGTAGGCCACCGCGGTCTCGCGATAGGAGGAGAAGACGAAGTCGTCGGGGTGCAGGGCGTGGGCCGAGCCGACCTGGGCGGCTTCCTGGCCCAGTAGCGGCGGCCACAGGCCCAGCTGCCCCTGGCGCTGCAACGCGGTCGCTTCGACGTCGATCCGGCGGGTCACCACCAGGTCCTCGTAGAGTTGCCGCAACTTCGTGGCGTCGACATCGGCGACCAGTGCGGCGTGTTCCCGATCGAACACGCGACGGCCGTCGGGCTGTACCAGCTGGACCGGGTAGGTCTGCTTCTCCGACATCGAGATCGCCTCCTCACCACCGCGCCTTGTGGGCCGATGCAGGTTCGACAATCGCTGAGTGCGATGTGTATCACTCAGCATCCACGATAATGCCGACTGCGCAAGCGTCCGACACGCGAGTGAGCAGAATGCACGATCTAGACGTGCCGCTCGCTGTCATACTGCGTTGTATGACCAGTCGCGAACCCGACGCCGTGACCCTCGACGCCACCGACGCGCGGCTGCTGCGCGAACTGATCACCACCCCGCGCGCCACCGGCGTGGAACTCGCCGCCCGCCTCGGCCTCTCCCGCAACACCGTGCAGGCCCGGCTGGCCCGCTGGGACGCGAGCGGGGTGCTGGGCAGCTTCGAGCGACGCGTGGACCCGCGAGCGCTCGGCTACCCGCTCTCGGCCTTCGTCGCGGTGGTCGTCGACCAGCATCAGCTCGACGCCGTCGTCGACGAACTCGCCCGCGTCCCCGAGGTCACCGAGGTGTGCGGGATGACCGGTTCCACCGATCTCACCGTGCGGGTGGTCGCCCGCGATGCCGACGACCTGTATCGCATCGCCGGGCAGATCCTCAAGATCCCCGGTGTCGAGCGGACCAATATGGCGCTGGTGATGCGCGAACTGGTCGGCCCGCGCACCGGACCGCTGCTGGACCGCCTGGCCGGTGGCGAACTGGGCCGGAATTCTTCCCCGTCGTGACGGCCGCCGTTAGGGTGCGGGCATGGAGATAGCAGGCAAGGTCGCGATCGTCACAGGTGCGGGCGGGGGTATCGGCGCGGGTCTGGCGCGCAGGCTGGTGGCCGGTGGCGCGCGGGTCGTCGTCGCCGATCTGGACGCCGACGCGGCGGCGAAGGTGGCCGAGGAGCTGGGCGCGCAGGCGATCGCGGTCGGCGGGGACGTGACCGACCGGCTGGTCATCGCCGAACTCATCGCGGCGGCCGAGCTCGAATTCGGCCCGGTCGACCTGTATTTCGCCAACGCGGGCATCGGCGGCGGCCCCGGGCTCGACAGCACCGAGGCGCAGTGGTCGGCCGCGCTCGAGGTCAATGTGCTGGCGCATGTGCGCGCCGCCGAACTGCTCGTCCCCGGCTGGGTCGAACGCGGCAGCGGGTATTTCGTGTCGACCGCGTCGGCGGCGGGTCTGCTGACCCAGATCGGTTCCGCGCCGTACTCGGTGACCAAGCACGCGGCGGTCGGTTTCGCGGAGTGGCTCTCGGTGACCTACGGCGATCAGGGCGTGCGGGTGAGCTGCCTGTGCCCGATGGGCGTGGACACCCGGCTGCTCACCGGCGAGCTGATCCCCGACGATCCGGACGCCTCGGCGCTGGCCATCAAGGCGGTGAAGACGGCGGGCAAGGTGCTCTCGACCGAGGAGGTCGCCGAGACCGTCGTCGCGGCCATGGCCGCCGAGCATTTCCTGATCTTGCCGCACCCGGAGGTGCTGGAGATGTACCGGCACAAGGGCGCGGACTACGACCGGTGGATTTCCGGCATGCGCCGCTTCCAGGCGATGTTGCGGGCGTAGAAACCGGCCGGTTCGCGCGATCCGTCCGTTTTCCGCCGGTCGCCGAACTCGCCGCCGCGATTTCACCGGAGGTAGCCACATGATCGCTCGATCCCTGCCACGATGACTTCGAGCGCCGGTCACGATCCGCTGCCCGGCGCAGGTCTACGCGGAGATCCGGCGATGGCGAAATTGACGTACTTCAAGAAGGTCAGGGACGACAACGGCGAGGTGGAATACCATTTCGGCCCGAGCCGGGAAGCCCTCGACGCCGCGCTGGTGATCGACAAGGCCACCTTCGCCGCCGTGCCGGGCACCCAGTCCAGCACGCCGGCGGGTCAGATCATCCTGCGGGCCCGCCGGGCCGGCGAGTGGCCCGAGGTCGGCGTCATCACGTCCTAGCCGGTGACCAGTTCGGCGGCCGCCGCACGGATGACCTCGGGGATCGCCACCGGTTTGCGGGTCTGGTGGTCGACGTAGACGTGCACGAAATCGCCGGTCGCGGCGAGTTCGAGACCGGCGTCGGTGTCGCGGAAGATCGCCAGATCGTAGGTGATGCTCGAGTTGCCCAGCCGCGAGATCCGCAGCCCGACCTGCAACTGGTCGGGGAAGCTGACCGAGCCGTGGAACCGGCACGAGGTCTGGGCGACCACACCGAGCGCGGGCAGCGCGGTGATGTCGGCGCCGGTGGCCCGCATCAGCCAGGCGTTCACCGCGGTGTCGAAGTAGGAGTAGTAGGTCACGTTGTTCACGTGACCGTACTGGTCGTTGTCGGCCCAGCGGGTCGGCATCGGCCACAGCACGGGGTAGGTCATGGCCCTCATCATGGCAGCACCGCCGCAGGCCGGCGACGACAGCGCGCCCGCACGGGCACGGCGCGATTGCCGCGCACCGATCGGCGGATTCCCCTACGATCGTCGTATAAATCGCTGCGACAACATGTTTCGAACTGCCGATGGTTTGCGGGCGATCATCGGTCGTGGATAGGTACGCCGATGGGGGAGCTGGGCGCGGGCGCGATGTTCGCCGGATACCGGGTGGTGCGCAAACTCGGGGCGGGCGGGATGGGCCAGGTCTATCTGGTCGATCATCCACGCCTGCCGCGCCGCGAAGTGCTCAAGATCCTCGCCGAGGAACACCTGGTAGACCACGAATTCCGGGAGCGGTTCCTGCGGGAGGCCGATCTCGCGGTGCGGGTGCGGCATCCGAATCTGGTGGACGTGCACGATCGCGGCACCGAGGCGGGCCAGCCGTGGCTGGCCATGCGCTATATCGAGGGCACCGATGTGGCGCGGTTGATCGCCGCTGGCCCCGCCGCGATACCACCCGAACGCGCCCTGTGGATCGTCGCCGAGGCGGCGAAGGGGCTCGACGCGGTGCACGACGCGGGGATGGTGCACCGCGATGTCAAACCGGCCAATATCCTCCTCGAAGAGCGGCCGGACGCGCCGCCACGGGTACTGGTCACCGATTTCGGGATCGCCAGGGCGGTGGACGAGTCGCATCGGCTGACCGAGACCGGGACAGTGCTGGCCTCGCTGCCCTATGCCGCGCCGGAGCAGTTCACCGGCGACGAGCTCGATCGGCGCGTGGACGTCTACGGCCTGGGCTGCACGCTCTACCAGATGCTCACCGGCAGTGTGCCTTTCCCCCGCGATTCGGTCGGCGAGATCATGCACGCGCATCTCACCGCGCCACCACCACGGCCGCGGCTGGCCGATTCCGCCCGATCCACGGCGATCGCCGCCGTCATCGCCACCGCGATGGCGAAGGACCCCGGTGACCGTTTTCCCACGTGTGGGGAACTGGCCGCGGCGGCCGCGGCGGCCTGGGCCGACCCGATTGATCCGGGCCGCTCCCGGTCAGTGCGGCGGCGCGCCGGATACGTGATCGCGGCGCTCGTCGTCTGCGCCGGACTGGCCGGGGCGTGGATCGGGTGGGGCGGGTGGCATCGCGTCGAGGCGGGCACCGCCACGCCGGAAGGGTCCGCCTCCGACATCACCGCGTCGTGGGGGCGGTACCGCGACGTGGCGGAGGCGCTGCCCGGACTGGTATCCGCGCATCCGCAAGGCACCGGATACCAGGACAGCACCTGCCGCGCGGTGGACGAGAACTACGACATGCTGTCGCTGAGCACTCCTGTGCCGGTGGCCAGGTTGACCTGCTTCGGGAGTTCGCCCGTGCGATTCACCGTCACTTGCAATACCGACCGGTCGCCGTTTCCGCATGAGCACGAGGTACCGGTCGTGGCGGGCACGCGGCAGTGGACGCGCGAGTCGGGCACCGGCCACCTCACCTGGGGTCGGGACGCGGCGACGGACGGATCTGGACTGCTCGTCGTGACCTTCGACGACACTGCCCGCGAGTTCTGCCGGATCCGGGTCAGCGGCACGGCATCAGGAGACGAACTGCTGCGGGCGTGGTGGCGTGAGGCGCCGCTGTGACACTGCGCGGAGAACACGGAGGAACCATGCCTGCCTGGTCATCGACGGTGTCGCGGCGGCTCGTCATCGGCGCGGTGGCGCTGCTGCCGTTGCTGGCGGCCTGCACAGCACCGCAGCGAGGCGTCGATCTCAGCGTCCTCGATGTGGGTCCGCACAGTCGCGTCCCCCTCGACGTGCCCGCCAATGACGACCCCCGGTACGGCCGGATCATCGAATCGGTCCGGATGGGCGAAGCCATCGCCGACCCGGCCGACGCCGACCCGGCGCTGGTCTACGACAACGGCGTCTTCAGTATCCGGGCGCTCCCCGAACCGGCGGACGCGGTCAGCGTGCTCGCCGACGCGGTGCGCCCGGTACTGGAAAGACACGGCATGGTCGCCGGATTCATGGTCGGCGCCACCGATACCGAAACCGAGGACGCGGTGCTGCCAGGTCAGGCCCGCGTGCTGACCGTGGTCCTGCTGCGATTTCCCGATGACGAGGCGGCCCGCGCGGCAGCGACCGAGATCGATGCCGCCGACGCGGCGGTCAGCGCGGACAACACCCCCGTCACCCTCGCGACGCGTCCGCTGGCCCGCGCGCATTGGCGGCCGGGCATCCCCAGCCTCGCCGCGACCGAGGCACTCGGGCCGTTCGTGGTGAGCGTGCTGGTCGGGCACACCGCACCCGATATCGAGGCCATGACGGGACTGGCCGACAGCGCGCTCACCGCCCAGCGACTGACGCTGACCGGCTTCGAGCCGACGCCGCTGTCCCAGATCCCCACCCTGCCCCTGGACACCGACGGCATGTTGCGCCGGACGGTACCCACGGTGCCGGGCGAGTGGCCGTATCCGAGTGTCGAGGTCCTCGACAACGGGCCCAATGCCGACTGGGACGACGGCGCCGCCTTCGAGGGCGTGGTGCTGGGCGAACGCGCGACCTATTTCTGGCGCGGGCGCGGCGGCCCGGACAAGGACACCACCATCGACCGGCTCACCAGTGGCGACCTGACCTCGGTCTGGCGATTCCGCGACCGTGAGCTGGCCCGAACGGGTTTCGGCAACGCCGCCGACGCGCTGCGCGCCGATCAGCGGCGCACCCCCGTCGACGGGCCCGCCGGCGTCCCCGATGCGGCGTGCGGTGATCTGACCGAAATCACCAACGTCTATCAGGAAGCCACCCGGGTGTATTGCGTCGTTCGGCACGACCGGTACATGGCGGCGATCTTCGGGCGCACCGCCGACGAGGCCCGGCAGCGGGCGGCGGCGCAATACGCGCTGCTGGTCGTCACCGAGTGAGCCGGCGAGCCGATCACCTCGGCGTCGGCGAGGTGATCGCGGGCTATCGGATCGAGCGGCTGCTGGGGCGCGGCGGGATGGGCAGTGTCTATCTGGCCCGGCATCCGCGCCTGACCCGTTCGGACGCGCTGAAGGTGCTGCTGCGCACCGATCCGACTGTGCGGCAACGATTTCTGCGGGAGGCCGAACTCGTCGCGCGGCTGGAACATCCGAATATCGTGCCGGTCTACGATCGCGGGGCCGAGCAGGACCGGCTGTGGATCGCCATGCGCTTCATCGACGGAACCGATTGCGCGCAGCTGCTGCGCGCAGGCCCGCTCGCGCCGGCCCGGGCTGTCGGCATCATCACCGCGGTCGCCGCCGGCCTCGACCACGCGCACCGCCACGGCATCGTGCATCGCGATGTCAAACCCGCCAATATCCTGCTCAGCGAGCATCCCGACGGTGACCGGGTCTTCGTCACCGATTTCGGGATCGCGCACCCGATCGGGGACAGCGCGGTCACCGCGTGCGGCGCCCTGATCGCCACCCCCGCCTACGCCGCACCCGAACACATCACCGGCGCCGAGCCCGGCATCCGGGCTGACGTGTACGCACTCGGCTGCACCCTGTTCGAGCTGCTCACCGGGGTCGTGCCGTTCGCGCGCCCGTCCGCGCTGGCGGTTCTCAATGCCCATCTCGGTGATCCACCGCCCCGACCCAGCGCACTGGACCCGTCGATGCCTGCGGCCTTCGACGCGGTCATCGCGCGGGCGATGGCCAAGGACCCCGCCGATCGCTTCGCCGGCTGCGGTGAGCTGGCCACCGCCGCCACGGCGGCCCTGCGTGGGATCGCACCCACGGTGCGGGCCAGGCCGGTGCGGCGTCGCCGGGTCCGGCTGGTAGGCGTGATCGCCACCGTCCTCGTCGTGGCGGCCGCGATCGCCGCGACGATCCTGTGGCGCGGTGAGCCCAGCGCCCCGGTCGCCGCGCCGCCACCGTCACCCTCGGTGACCCCGGCCGCTCGAGGTCCTTGGGAGGCCCATCAATTCATCGTGGACGCGTTCCCGAGCCTGCTGCCGCCGACTCCGGCGGCGACGGGTCACCAGGGCCTGAACTGTGCGCCGACGGATTCGACGGGCAATGCGGTAGCGCTGTCGGAGGTCGGTGGCTGGGGTGTGCTGAGCTGTACCGGCGACGGCCAGCCGGTGGACCGGGTGCAGGCGCTGTGCCGCGCCGACCGCACCGACGCGTTCATCATCCCGATCGGCGACGCGGCCATCGAGGGCGACGAGTCATGGACCCGGGACTCCGGGCAGGGCCGGATCATCTGGAGCACCATGCCCGGTGCGACCTCGGGCGCGATCCAGATCCAGTTCCGCGATGCCGCGCGCAAGCACTGCTGGTTGCTCGTGCTCGGCGGCGCGACCGGGCAGCAACTGTATGACCGGTGGTGGTTGTCGGCCCCACTGTGAGCGCCCCTTTCTCCTCGGCGTCGGTGCGCACGGGTGGACAGCGCGGCCGTACCGCAGATGCGTTCAGGCAGAGGACGACAGCGCGGCCGCAATGCAGATGCGCTCAGACCGACGACGACAGCGCGGCCGCACCGCAGAGCCGCTCAGGCCGACGAGGACAGCGCGGCCGTACTCCCCTGCCGGTGGTCGCGGGGGCTCACCCCGAAGTGTCGTTTGAACGCGGTGCTCAGGGCGAAGGCGCTGCCGTAGCCGACCTGGTGGGCGATGGCTTCCACGGTGGCGTCGGATTCGGCGAGCAGGTCGGCGGCCAGTGACAGCCGCCATTCGGTGAGGAAGGTCATCGGGGGTTCGCCGACCAGGTCGGTGAAGCGGCGGGCCAGCGCGGCCCTGGACATGCCGACCGCCTCGGCCAGCGCGACGACCGTCCACGGATGCGCCGGGTTGTGCTGGAGCAGCCGCAGGGCCTTGCCGACCAGCGGATCGCTGTAGGCGTGGTACCAGGCGGGGGCGTCCGCGCGCGCGAACCAGGCGCGCAGGGCCGCGATGAGCAGCAGGTCGAGCAGGCGGTCGAGGACCGCGCCCTGGGCGGGGCGATCCTTGGTGGCCTCGTCGACGAGCAGGTCGAGCAGGCGGGTGTCGAGTTCACCGCGCGGCAGCACCGCGACCTGCGGCAGGGCGCGCAGCAGCCGTCGGCTCACCGCGCCGGCGGATTCGTAGGTGCCGGTCACCATCAGGGTCTCGCCGTCGGGGTCGGTCCCCCACTGCCGGACGCCCAGACTCAATGTCTCGCACAGAATCTCACCGTCGGGTGTGGTGGTGACCTGGCCCGGCTGGATGATGATCTGCGGTGCGGTCTCGGGGTTGTCGGCCACCGTGTACGGCCGCGGCCCACGGAACACCGCGACATCACCCGCGACGAGCTGCCGTGGCGGCTCGGAATCAGTACTGACCCAAGCCTTTCCACGGATCATCGCCAGCACCGTCAACGGCGCCTCGTCCTGGATCCGCAGCGACCACGGCGGGTCGAGCAGCGAGCACATCAGGAACGCGCCGCGGGCACGTGGACCTTCGAGCAATCCGGCTAACGCATCCACCCTGTCCACAGTAGACGACCGCGCATGTCCGCGAGCGGCGCGACGATGTCGCCGCGACCGCGCGGACGGTGTACTTGGTTCATGCCAAACAACGCTTCTCACCAGCAGCTTTCTCTCATCACCGGCGGGACCGGCAAGACCGGCGGCCGGGTCGCCGCGCTCCTGGCCGCCACGGGCGCGCCGGTCCGGATCGGCTCGCGCACCGCCGCGGTCCCCTTCGACTGGGAGGATCGCGCCACCTGGGCGCCCGCGCTCGACGGCGTCGGCGCGGTCTACCTCGCCTACCAGCCCGATCTCGCCGTCCCCGGCGCACCGGATGTGGTGCGCGCCTTCACCGCGGCCGCCCGCGCCGCCGGCGTGCGCTCGGTGGTGCTGCTGTCGGGCCGCGGCGAGCCCGAGGCGCTGGAATGCGAACAGATCGTGCGGGATTCGGGCTTGAGCTGGACCATCGTGCGGTGCAGCTTCTTCGCACAGAACTTCAGCGAGGGCGCGTTCGGGCCCGATGTGCTCGCCGGCGCGGTCGCCCTGCCCAACGGCGATGTCCCCGAACCGTTCGTGCACGCCGACGATATCGCCGAGGTGGCCGTCGCCGCCCTCACCGACCCCCGGCACGCGGGCGAACTCTACGAGTTGACCGGCCCGCGCGCCCTGACCTTCGCCGAAGCCGTCGGCGAGATCGCCGAGGCGACCGGGCGCGAGATCGCCTTCATTCCCGTCACCCGCCCGGAATTCGTTGCGGCCCTGGCCGAATACCAGGTCCCCGGCGACGTGATCTCCCTGCTCGACTACCTCTTCGGCACCATCCTCGACGGCCGCAACTCCGCGACCGCCGACGGCGTCCGCCGCGCACTCGGCCGCGACCCCCGCGACTTCCGCGACTACGCCAAGGAGGCTGCCGCCACCGGCGTATGGACACCTCAGTCCTAGCGCTGGTCGATTGATCACCACACTCCAGTGGCGCCGCCACCGGAGTGTGGTGATCTTGTACCGTCGCCGGCGCGGGGGCACCGGTAGCGTCGGGGTGGTGGGTTCAGGGAAGGTCGACCGGCGGTTGCGGCGGGCCAGGGGCGCGGTGTTCGGCGTGTTCACGCTGAACGGGTTCCTGCTGGCCATGTGGGTGGTGCACATTCCGGCGATCACCGACCGGACCGGGGTGTCGGCGTCGCTGCTGGGGATGTTCATCCTGTTGCTCGCGGGGGCCGCGATCGCCGGGATGCGGCTGGCGGGCCCCGCGGCGGACCGGTTCGGCAGCCGGACGCTGGTGACCGTCGCGGCGTCGGCCATCTCGGTGACGGTGCTCGGGCCGGGGCTGGCGACCGGGCCGGTGACCCTGGCGATCGCGCTGGTGTGTTTCGGGATCGGCAACGGGGCGCTCGATGTCTCGATGAACACCCAGGCGGTCCATGTCGAACGCGCCTACAACCGGCCGATCATGTCGGCGTTCCACGCGATGTTCTCCGGTGGCGGCTTCGCCGGTTCCCTGGTGGGCGCGGGCGCCCAGCACGCCGGGCTGTCCCCGCAGCTGACCTTGACCTGCTCGGGTGTCCTCGGGCTCGGCGTCACCGCGCTGCTGGTTCCGCATCTGGTCCACCACCACGAACCCGAAACCAGCTCGCGCGCAGAACGATACGACAGTGCCACGGCGATCATCACCGCCGACCCGGGTCACGCCGCCGTAGCGCGGACGGACCGCCCGGTCGACCGCGATCAGCGCCGCAGTGCGCGAACCCGAAAAGTGATCTCGCTCGGGGCGATCGCGTTCGTGCTCCTGCTCGCCGAGGGCGTGGCCGGCGACTGGAGCGCGCTACAGGCCCGCGAACATCTCGGCGCCACCGAGGCCGACGCCGCCCTCGCCTTCGGCGCCTTCTCCGCCACCATGACCCTGGGCCGGTTCCTCGCCGACCGGGTGAGCGGCGCCTTCGGCCCGGTCGCCATCGTCCGCTACGGCAGTCTGCTCGCCGCCGCCGGATTCGGCGTCGTCATCGTCTCGCCGTGGCTGCCGCTGACCCTGCTCGGCTGGGCCATGTGCGGGCTCGGTCTCGCCGGTGGCGTCCCCCAGATCTTCAGTACCGCAGGCAATCTCGGTGGCACCACGGCCGCCACCGACATGTCCCGGGTGTTCACCGTCGGCTATCTCGGCCTGCTCGCCGGGCCCGCCATGATCGGCTGGCTCACCGCCATCGTCCCGCTCACCACAGCGCTGCTGGTCCCACTGATCCTCACCTTGGCCTGCGCAGCCGCCGCGACGACGGTCAGCCGCTGAGCGCGCTCGCTACGCTGGTCAGATGTTCGCCAACGATCGGCTCGAAGCGAAACTCGTCCGGCTCGAGCGCAAGCTCGACCTGATCATGAAACACCTCGGCATCACCGACCCCGCTTCGGAGTTCGATTTGAGCGAGGTCGACGAACTGCTGCGGCGCGGCAAGAAGATTCAGGCCATCCGCGCCTACCGCGCGCTGCGGCCGGACGCTTCGCTGGTGGAGGCCAAGGACGCGGTCGAAGCGCGGCAGGTCTGATCACAGGTACATGCCGACATCCGGGGTGTGGTCGGTGGTCGACTGGATGTGGATGTCGCCGTCGCGGTGGGCGACCAGCTCGGCGAGGGTGGCGCCGTCGGTGAAACTCCCGGCGCCGGTGTGGTTCTGGCGGGCCAGCCAGTCGCGGGCCTCGGTCGCCGAGAGCCTGCCGACCTCGAGCTGAGCCAGGCAGCGGCCGGGGCGGACCACCGCAGGGTGCAGGCGGGAGAGGTCCTCGTTGGTGGTGATGGCGATCAGCACCTTGCGGCCCTGGCCGAGCATGCCGTCGGTGAGGTTCAGCAGGCGCGAGAGCTTCTGTCCCGCAGCCTCTTTGGCCTCGCCGCGAATGAGTTCGTCGCAGTCCTCCAGCACCAGCAGGCGCCAGCGGGAGTCCTCGTCGTCGCCGTCGGCGCCCGCCGCCACCTCCATGAGATAGCCGGGATTGCTGAACAGTTCCTCCGGATCGACGACACAGTCGACCTGACACCACGGCGCCCACGCCCTGGCCAGCGCCCGCAACGCGGTGGTCTTGCCGGTACCGGGCTCGCCGTGCAGCAGCACCAGCCTGCCGCGAACCTCGGTGACGGCCAGGCCCATCAGCCGGTCCAGGCCCGCCGCTACATCAGCGGCGTAGTTGCCGCGGATCTCCGGCCAGACCGGGGCCGTGATCTGCCTGCGACGGCGCGCCGGCCTGCGCACATCCATGTGCCAGAAACCCATTTCGACGGTGGCGTCGGCATCGCGTGGCTGGGCCGCGCCCTCGGTGGCCTCGGCCAGGACCGCGATCGCGAGTTCGTCGGTGCTCGCGGTCACCTCGACGGTCGCCGAACCGCCGCCCCAGCGCACGGCGCGCAAGGACCAGCCGTCCCCGGCGGCGAGCAGTGCGCTGCTGTCGTCGTCGGCGACGGCGCGCACGATGCGCGAGCCGGCGGGACGCAGCGCGGCGTCGGGGCGGGCCCGGTCCAGGTGCGCCTGCCGGGCGAAGGGTTGGTCACCGCGCAGGAACGGCGCGAGCGCCAGGGCGTCGATGGCGTCGCGGGTGGAATAGGTGGAGTCGATGGTCGCCGACCACGGAAACGGCTCGCCCGGATCCTGCGGCCGACGCGGCGGATCGACGAGCCGGAGCGGTTCATTACGTGTGGACACCGAGCCCATACTCGTGGCCCGATGCCGGGAATGTCCAATGAGTTCTCGGCGGGCCTGCCCACCCAGGCGCCGGAAAACCGCTGGCACGGATGGCCGAACCGTCGGTAACGTCAAGCGGGTGACCTCCACCCAGAGCACTCAGCCTGCCGAAGACGCGGTCCCGCCAGCGGGGCTCAGGGAGTGGATCGGATTGGCGGTGCTCGCACTGCCGACGCTGCTCATCTCGATGGACCTCAGCGTGCTCTACCTCGCGATCCCGCAGATCAGCGAGGCCTTGCAGCCCAGCAGCTCGCAACTGCTGTGGATTCTCGACATCTACGGCTTCCTGGTGGCGGGCTTCCTGATCACCATGGGCACCGTCGGTGACCGCATCGGCCGCCGCAAACTCCTGATGATCGGCGCGCTGGCCTTCGGCGTCGCCTCGGTGGTCGCCGCGTACTCGACCAGCGCGAGCATGCTCATCGGCACCCGCGCACTGCTCGGCGTTGCGGGCGCGACACTGATGCCGTCGACCCTGGCGCTGATCCGCAACATGTTCCACGACGACCGCCAGCGCACCGCCGCGATCAGTGTGTGGATGACCAGCTTCATGGTCGGCATGGTGATCGGCCCGCTGGTCGGCGGTGCGATGCTCGAGCACTTCTGGTGGGGTTCGGTGTTCCTGGTCGCGGTGCCTGCGATGGTGCTGCTGCTGGCGAGCGGCCCGTTCCTGCTGCCCGAATACAAGGACCCGAATCCGGGCAAGCTCGATCTGCTCAGCGCGTTGCTGTCGCTGCTGTCGGTGATGGCCGTCATCTACGGCGTGAAGGAACTGGCCAAGGACGGCTGGGCGCTCGACGCGGCCGCGGTGCTGGTGGCCGGGCTGGTGCTCGGCGCGATCTTCGTGCTGCGTCAGCAGCGGCTGACCGATCCACTCATCGATCTGCGCCTGTTCGGCAATGTGCGCTTCAGCGGATCGCTGGTCGCGCTGATGGTGGCCATGCTGGCGATGGGCGGGTTGTTCCTGCTGCTGTCGCAGTATCTGCAACTGGTGCTCGGTCTTTCGGCCTTCGAGGCAGGATTGTGGACGGTGCCGCAGGCGCTGGCCATGGTGGTGGCGGCGGGCGTGGTGAGCGCGCTGGCGCCCCGGATCAGGCCCGCCTATCTGATGACCGGCGGTCTGGTGCTCGCCATGGCCGGGTACGCGCTGTTCACCCAGCTGGCCGGCGCCGACGATCTCGCGCTCATCGTCACCGGCATGGTGGTGTTCTCACTCGGGCTGAGCCCGATGTTCGTGCTCGGCCTCGATCTCATCGTCGGCGCGGTGGACCCGGCGCGGGCCGGTGCGGCCTCGGCGATCTCCGAGACCGGGCAGGAGCTGTCCAGCGCGCTCGGGGTCGCGGTGATCGGCAGCATCGGCACGGCGGTGTATCGCGGGCAGATGGCCGAGCGGCTACCCGCCGGGCTGCCTGCCGAGATCGCCGACACCGCCGAGGACACCCTCGCCGGCGCGCTGCACATCGCCGCCGCGCTGCCCGGCGAGCTCGGCACCGAGCTGACCACCGCCGCCCGCCAGGCCTATACCCATGCGCTGCAAGTGAATTCGCTGGTCGGGATCGGGCTCACCGCCGTGGCCGCCGGATTGGTGATGGTGCTGCTGCGCCACATCCCGGCCCCGAACGACAGCGCCGACAAGCCCAGCTGACCCCGGACAGACGACGGACCCCGCCGGGAGCGCGCAGCTCCGGGCGGGGTCCGAACTCGCCGGAAGCGATCAGCCGAGGCTGAACGGCTGGCCCCACAGGCGCAGCTCCGAGCGACCGAACTGGGTGGTCACTTCGACCGCGACGAAGGAACGCGCCTGGGCGTAGCCCGCGCAGCCCGACAGGCCCAGGGTCGAGTCGGCCCAGGTCACCGAGCCGCTCTCGCCGAAGAACTTGATGGCGGGAACGCTGCTCTGCTCGCCGTAGGCGTCCGGGCCCTCGACATCGAGCAGCCAGAAGGTCGACGCCTGGCCGGGGCCCAGGGTCAGGTTGCCGCCGGTGGTCACACCGCCGCTGCCGTTGCCCGAGGCGTTGACCGCGCCGTTGGCGCCACCGGTGGCGTTGCCGCCGGAGATGTCGACCTGGCAACCGACGACGTAGCCCGGGTAGATCTTGACGCCCTTGTGCTCACCGTGCACCTGCACCTCGGCCCGGCCGGAGGCCCAGACATTGCGGTGCAGCGGGGTCGCGCCCATGGACGGGTTGATGTTGACCGATTCGTTGACCAGGCGGATGGTCACCGGGGTGCCGTCGGGCAGCGTCTGGGTGATCTCGCCGCCGGGCAGCGGGATGAAGGTGTCGGCGTTCGCGGCGCCGGTGGAGAACAGACCGAGCGCGACAGCCGCGGCGCCGGCGACACCGGCCAGGCGGGCGGTCGCCTTCTTGAAGGTGGTCATGGAGAGATTCCTATTCGTCGAAAAGGGGGCGACCAGGTCAGCCGATGCTGAACGGAGCACCGTAGAGGGTGGTCTTGGAGTAGTTGTCGCCGATAATCTCCACGACGGTGTAGGCGCGCGCCTGCGCGTAACCGGCGCAACCCTGGATCTGCAGCTCGACGTCCTTGTAGCTGACGTGGTAGTTGCCCTTTTCGAGGATGTCGAAGCCCTCGATGCCGACCCACTTGACCTCGCCCGGACCGATCTTGACGCCGATCGAGCCGCCGGCGTTCACGCCGCTGGTGGACAGACCACCGGAGACACCGGCCGAGATCGCGTTGTCGGAGATGCTCACCTGGCAGCCGACGATGTAGCCGGTGTTGATGCGCGAGGCGCCGTGCGTCGAGGAGTTGTTGGTGCCGTCGCGGCCCGAGCCGCCGACCCACGGACGAGCCTCACCCTTCGGGGTCTCGGCGACCTCGGCCAGCACGGTTCCACTCACCCACGCGACTCGACCGGCACCGTTGGCCGCCATCGACGGCGAGATCAGGGCGCTTTCGGCCACTCGCTTGATCACCACACCGGGCCCGGCCTTCTCGCCGTCGGGGAGGGGAACAAAGGTGTCCGCGTTCGCCGTTCCGCCGGCAACGGCCAGTGCGGCCGTGGCCGTGGCCAGCGCGGTGGCCGCAAGCATTTTTCGCATCGTGGATGTCCTCATCAACTGTTGTGACCGATTTGCACCGATCTTGAACAGCAGGGACTTTAGACAGGTTAGCCTCACCTAGCAAGATCTTGCTTCGGCTAACTCTCCGACCAGGCAAGGCTCACCTACCTAACTCTTTCTTAGGCTAACCTCCCAAGTGGAGTAGTTCGACGTGAGAGAGATTCCCCTGATGAGAAGTCCGCGCTGGTGCGGCTGGTTGCTGACGGTCGCGTTGCTGATCGCGGCCTGTTTGCTGAGCCTGCTGGTCGGCACGAAATCGATTCCGTTCGGCGAGATCTGGCTGGCCCTGACGGGCCCGGCGACAACTCCCGACCACGTCACCGTGACCGAATACCGGCTGCCGCGAACGATCCTCGGGCTGCTCGCCGGACTGGCCCTCGGCGTCGCGGGCTGCCTGATGCAGGGCCTGACCCGCAATCCGCTCGCCGACCCCGGCCTGCTGGGCGTCAACGCGGGCGCGGCCTTCGCGATCACGGTCGCGGTGGGCGTGTTCGGCATCGGCGAGATCACGTCCTACGTGTGGTTCGGCTTTCTCGGCGCCGCGCTGGTCTCGGTGGTCGTCTACCGGCTGGGTACCGCGGGCCACGCGGGCACCGATCCGATCCGGCTGACCCTGGCCGGCGTCGCGGCCACCGCGGTACTGGGCGGCCTCACCAAGGGCCTTATCCTGCTCGACCCCAAGGCTTTCGACGAGATGCGGCGCTGGGACGCCGGTTCGCTCACCGGCCGCGGATTCGACATCATCGCCGGCGCCACACCGTTCATCGTGGTCGGGCTGCTGCTCGCCGCGGCCTGCGCGCGCTCGCTCAACGCCGTCGCCCTCGGCGACGACCTTGCCCGCTCGCTCGGCGTCAATGTCACCCGCACCCGGCTGTTCACCGCACTGGCGCTGGTGCTGCTGTGCGGGACCGCGACCGCGGCCGTCGGCCCGATCGCCTTCGTCGGTCTGGCGGTACCGCACATCGCCCGCTGGCTGGTCGGTCCCGACCAGCGCTGGATCTTCGCGTACTCGCTGGTGCTCGCGCCACTGCTGGTACTCAGCGCGGATGTCCTGGGCCGCATTGTCATTCGGCCCGACGAAGTACCCGCCGGCCTGGTCACGGCATTCCTCGGCGCGCCGATGCTGATCTGGCTGGCACGCCGTTCACGAGTGGGGGCTGACACATGAGTACGAAAATCGACTTCGGGCGAGCCATGCTCGTGGTGCGGCCACGGCGCTCGGGACTGGCCACCAGGATCGGCCTGCGCACCGTGGTGGTGTGCGCGATTCTGCTCACCATCGCCGTCGTCACCGCCGTCCTCGCGCTGGGGACCGGCGATTTCCAGATCCCCGCCGTGCGCGTGCTGCGAGCGCTGTTCATCGGTGACGAACGCTTCGACCGGCTGGTCGTGTGGGATTGGCGGCTGCCGCGCATCCTGATGGCGCTGGCGCTGGGCGCCGCGCTCGGGGTCAGCGGCGCGATCCTGCAATCGGTCACCCGCAATCCGCTGGGCAGTCCCGACATCGTCGGCTTCAGCACCGGCGCCTACACCGGCGCGCTGCTGGTGATCCTGATCTTCGGCGGCGGCAACTTCCAGACCGCGGCCGGGGCGATGATCGGCGGCCTCGGCGCCGCCCTGGTGATCCATCTGCTGGCCTTCCGGCACAACGTGACCGGCTTCCGGCTGATCATCGTCGGTATCGGGGTGAGCGCCATGCTGGCCTCGGTCAACACCTGGCTGATCATGCGGGCCGACCTGGACGCGGCGATGTCGGCGGCGGCCTGGGGCGCGGGCACGCTCAACGGGATGTCCTGGTCGCAGGTGGCGCCGACGATGATCGTGCTGGCCGTGCTGACGATGGCGCTGATCCCGGCCGCGCCCCGCCTGCAGATCCTCGAACTCGGTGACGACACCGCCCGCGCCCTCGGGCTGAACGCGAGCAAGGCCACCGGCTGGCTGATCGCGCTCAGCGTCGGATTCACCTCGCTGGCAACGGCACTCGCCGGGCCGATCGCCTTCGTCGCGCTGGCCGCACCCCACCTGGCCCGCAAACTCACCCGCACCCCGTCGATCGCGCTGGTCCCCGCCGCGATGATGGGCGCGACCCTGCTGATCACCTGTGACTGGATCGCCCAGCACGCCTTCGCCCCGACCACCATCCCGGTCGGCATCGTCACCGGTTCGATCGGCGGCCTGTACCTGGCGTATCTGCTCGTCGCCGAAGCGCGACGCAAATAGGAAGCGATATGAAAGACACTCACGCCGCGCGGTTGCGCGCCGACCAGGTTCGCCTCGGCTACAAGGGCCGCACGATCAGTGATCAGCTCTCCGTGGATATCCCGGACGGCAAGTTCACGGTGATCATCGGCCCGAATGCCTGTGGCAAGTCCACGCTGCTGCGCGCGCTGGCCCGCCTGCTGGCCCCCGAATCCGGGACGGTGCTGCTGGACGGCAAATCGGTGACCGACTACCCGGCCAAGGAATTGGCCCGTCAGGTCGGCCTGCTGCCGCAGACCTCGACCGCGCCCGACGGTATCCGGGTGGCCGATCTCGTCGCGCGCGGCCGTTATCCGCACCAGACGCTGCTGCGGCAGTGGTCACGCACCGACGAGGAAGCCGTCGCGGACGCCATGGCGGCCACCGGAGTCACCGAGTTGTCGGCGCGGCCGGTCGAGGAGCTCTCGGGTGGTCAGCGGCAGCGGGTGTGGATCTCGATGGTGCTCGCCCAGCAGACACCGATCATCCTGCTCGACGAGCCGACCACCTATCTCGACATCGCCTACCAGATCCAGCTGCTGGATCTGTGCCGCTCGCTCAATCGCGAGTCCGGACGCACGGTAGTCGCGGTCCTGCACGACCTCAACCATGCCTTCCGCTACGCCGACCACCTGATCGCCATGCGCGACGGGCGCATCGTCGCCGGCGGTCCCCCCGCCGACATCGTCACCGCCGAGCTCGTGCACGAGGTGTTCTCGCTGCGCTGCCGGATCATCGACGACCCGGAAACCGGTACGCCACTGGTGATTCCGCTGGCGGAGAACGCCGCACAGGTGCATTGAAAGAAATGAGGAAAACCCCGTCCATGTTCACCAACCGATCATCGGGCCGGCTCCGCGCCGCCCTCGCCCTGCTGGTCCTCGCGCTGGTCGCGGTGCTCACCGCGTGCGGCAATTCCTCCTCCGACACCGCCGCCGCAGGCCCGCGTGAGGTGCCATCGGCGAAGGGGCCCGTCAAGGTGCCCGCCGACCCGCAGCGCGTCGTCGTGCTCAACGGCAACCTGGCCGGCTACCTCTACGACCTCGAGGCCACCGTGGTCGCGGCGGATCCGCGCCTGCTCGGTGTGCCGAACAAGCCGGGCGAGTTCCCCACCGGCTGGGCCGCCGACGCCAAGGAACAGGGCACCCAGGCCGTGCCCTCCGGCGACAACATCAACCTCGAGTTCATCGCCGCCCAGCGCCCCGATCTGATCATCGGTGGCGGCCAGGGTTACCCGGGCCAGCAGTCGGTCAACGCCTACGACCAGCTCAGCGCGATCGCCCCGACCGTGCTGATGCCGACCGAGACCACCAATTGGCAGGACCAGCTGCGGTTCATCGCCGAGACCGTGAACAAGCCCGCCAATGTCGACACCCTGATCGCCAACTACCAGGCCAAGCTGACCGAGGCCAAGGCCGAGATCAACGCCCCCGCCGGGGCGACCGCGGTGCTGCAGTCGATCAAGAGCCAGAAGCCGACCGTCTTCGTGCCCACCGCCGCCCTGCCCTCGCTGCTGGCCGAGGTCGGCTTCACCCTCGACACCCAGGTCGAGGCCAAGGCGGGCAACCCGGCCAAGGAACAGAGCGCCGACTTCATCAGCTTCAGCCCGGAGCTGATCAACACCGTGATCGACGCGCCCGTGCTGTTCGTCATCCCGCTCAGCGGCGGCCGTTCGCTCGAGGAACTGCGCGCCGATCCGATGTACGCCACGCTGCCCTCGTTCACCGCGAACACGGTCTTCGAACTGCCCGCCACCAGCTCGCGGCCCGACTACCGCACCGTGATGGCCACCCTCGATCTGCTCGTGGAGCGCTTCAAGTGACCGCTACCGGCGGACTGCTCATCGACCTCAGCCCGCTGCGGGCCTCGCGCCCGTTCCGGTGCGCGTTCGCGGCGCGGCTGGTGTCGGTGCTCGGTATCGGGCTGCTCATGGTGGCCCTGCCGTTGCAGGTCTACGAGCTGACCGGATCGAGTGTGCACGTCGCCGGGGTCGCCACCACGACCGCGGCGGCGCTGTTCGCCGGCAGTCTCGCCGGTGGTGTGGTGGCCGACCGCTACGACCGCCGCTCGGTGATCCAATGGTCGCGCAGCGCGGCGGGTATCGGCTTCCTGCTGCTCGGGATCAATGCCGTGCTGCCCGACCCGTTCCTGTCGGCCATCTATCTGGCCGCCGTCATCGACGGGCTCGCGGGCGGGGTGAGCGGTTCGGCGCTGATGGCCATGGTTCCGGTGCTGGTCGGCCGCGAGAAGGTGGCGGCCGCCGGCGCGCTGGTCTCGCTGACCACCGACCTCGGCACCATGGTCACCCCCGCCTTCGCCGGCCTGCTGGTCGCGAAAACCGGTGTGGCCACGGCCTATTTCCTCTGCGCGCTCGCCACCACCGCGACGGTCGGGCTGATCACCGCGATCGGTCCGTCGCCGCCGCCGAAGCGCGATCTGGAGAACCCGGTGCGCGAGCTCGCCGCCGGGATCTCCTTCGCGGCGCGCCACGAATCCATCCGGCTCATCCTGCTGACCGGCCTGATCGGCATGCTTGTCAGCGGCCCGCTGGTGCTGCTGCCCGCCTTCGCCGATGTCGAACTGCACGCGGGCGCGGGCACCCTCGGCCTGCTGTACGCGGCGCCCGGCGCCGGCGCGGTGCTCGGCACGCTCACCAGCGGCTGGATGTCGCGGGTCAATATCGGCCGGGCGCTGCTGATCTCGCTGGCACTGATGCCGATCGGGGTGATCGCGGCGGGGCTGTGGTCGCACGCGGCGCTGGTGTTCCTCGGGCTCGCCGGGTTCGGCCTGGCCAGAGCGGTGAACATGGTGCTGCGCTACACCATGCTGCAGCAGGCGGCGCCCGACCACATGCGTGGACGCATGTCGGGTCTGCTCATGGTGCAGTCGGTCGCCGGTACCGCGGTCGGTTCCATGGTGGCCGGCGTCGTCGGCCAGATGTTCGATCCCGGACGCGCGCTCGTGCTCTACGGCGTCGCGGTCCTGGTACTCACCGGCCTGATGGCACTCGCCGCCGGGCCGCTGCACAGAAAGGAACAACGGTGAAGGATCGCAGTGCCTACGCCGAGGCCATCGCCGAGGTGCTCGCCGGCGAGCACTACGCCAAGGTGCCGTACCCGATCGGGTTGCAGGAGGTGGAGGTGCTGCGGGTCGTCCCCGTCGGCGCCGCGCTGCTGCGGATCACCTTCGGCGGCCCCGACATCGCGAAGTTCCACAGCTATGTGCCGGATGAGCATGTGCGCCTGATCTTCCCGGGTGACGACGGTGTGTTGCGGCTGCCCAAGCTCGAGGGCCAGATGCTCGAGTGGGGCAACCCGCGACCGGTCTCGCGCGAGTACACCGTGCGCCGCCACAGCGTCGCCGACGGCGAGCTCGACATCGAGTTCGTCATCCATCCCGGCGGGCTGGCCTCGGATTGGGCGAGCTCGGTCACCCCGGGCACCAAGGTCTACATCGCCGGTCCGCCCGGCGGCGTGGTCATCCCGGAGTCCTACGACGACTATCTGCTCGCCGGTGACATCACCGCGCTGCCCGCCATCGCCCGCTGGCTCGAGCGTATGCCGCGCGACACCACCGGCTGGGTGTTCATCGAGGTGGCCGGTCCCGCCGAGGAGGTCCCGCTCGACCCGCCCGCCGGGATGCGCGTGCGCTGGCTGCACCGCGGCGAGCTCGCCCCCGGCACCAGCGACGTCCTCGAGCAGGCCGTGCGCGAGGTGGAAGTCCCTGCGGGACAACGGGTCTACGCGTGGGTGGCCGGCGAGGCAGGCGTGCTGCGCGGGGTCCGCAAGATCATCCGCAACGACCTGGGCATCGGCCCCAAGGACTCGCTCATCGCCGGCTACTGGAAGCGCGGCGTCGCCGACTTCGATCGTGAGGAATGAAAGATGACAGACGAACAAGTGATCGGTGATGTCGCCGGTGTGCTGGGTGTGGACCCGGCCGAGCTGACCGCCGAGACCGATCTGCTCGATGCCGGACTGGATTCGGTGCGCATCATGTCGCTGGTGGAGAAGTGGCGCGCGGCGGGGCATGCGGACATCGATTTCCCCACGCTCGCGGGCGATCCCGTGCTCGGGTCCTGGATCGAGCTGCTGGCCTGAGCCGCGGGGGGGGGGGGCCCGGCCCCCCCCCCCCCCGCCGGAGTTTCCGGGGCGGCCCGCGGGCGCGCGCAGGCCGCCCATCAAGCGGGGGGGGATGTCGCCCCCCGCGGGGGGGGGGAGGTGG
>NZ_JBHZBX010000014.1:74613-174851 GCF_042755165.1 Nocardia sp. NPDC059177
TCCCGGGGCGCGCGGCGGCTCAGCCGAAATTTGATTCCCCCCCGCCCGGGGTCCACCCCTGCGGGGGTCTCTGCATCGTCCTGGGGCCCCGGGGGGGGGGGGGGGGGGCCCGCCCCCCCCCCCCGGCCGGTTCAGTTCCCGTGCGCGCCGTCGGCGAGCAGCTGCCGCAGTTCCTTGCGGCTGGTCTTGCCGACGCCGGTCTCGGGGAACTGTTCGACCACGACCACCGCGTCCGGCATCTTCCAGGCCGCGACGCCGCGACCACGCACGAACGAACGCACCGCCATCAGGGTGGGCCGCTTCTCCGGATCGGCGGGCTGGACGAACGCACAGATGCGCTGGCCCAGAACGGGATCGGGGGTGCCGACGATGACGGCGTCGCGGACATCGGGGTGCTCGAGCAGATGTGCCTCGAGTTCCTCGGCCGACACCTTCTCCCCGCCGCGATTGACCCAGTCACCGGCCCGGCCGGCGACCACCAGGTTGCCGTCGGGCCGTACCGAGACGATATCGCCGGTGCGGTACCAGCCCTCGGCGGTGAAGCTGCGGGCATCGGCCTCGGGATTGTCGTAGTAGCCGCGAATCGTGTACGGGCCCTGGGTGATCAGATTGCCCTGCGCGCCCGGCGCCACCTCGGCGCCGTTGTCGTCGACGACCGCGATCTGGTCGAACTCCGACATCGGCCTGCCCTGCGTGCCGACGACCACATCGATCGGATCGTCGAGGCGGGTGTAGCAGACCAGGCCCTCGGCCATCCCGAACACCTGCTGCAGGGTGACCCCGAGCGCGGGCCCGATCCGGCGGGCCAGCTCGTCCTGGCAGCGCGCGCCACCCACCTGGAGCACCCGCAGGCTGGACAGATCGGGTGTCTCGCCCGCTTCGGCGCGCTCGGTCCACAGCCGGGCCAGCGGCGGCACCAGACCGGTGATGGTGACGCCGAAGCGCTCGATCAGCGGGAAGGCCGTCGCCGGTGTGGGATCGGGCGTCATCGCCACCGCGCCACCGGCCCACAGCGCGCCGAGGATGCCCGGTGAGCTCATCGGGAAGTTGTGGGCCACCGGCAGGGTGGCGAGATAGACCGTGTCGCTGCCGAGTTCGCAGATCTCGGCGCTGCGGCGCACGCTGTAGAGGTAGTCGTCGTGGGTGCGGGCGATGAGCTTCGGGATGCCGGTGCTGCCGCCGGACAGCTGCAGGAACGCGACGTCACCAGCGTTCGGGCCGGGCAGCTCGCTCGGCTCGTCACGGTAACCGGCGATGTCCTCGGCGCCGTCCGGCGCGGTCTGTCCCTCGTCGAGGACGAGCAGGATGTGCCGCAGGCCGGGCACCTCGGCGCGCACCGATTCCGCCAGCGCGGCATAGTCGAAGCGCTGGTGGGTCGCGCTGGTGATCATCGCGGTCGCCGTGGCGGCCCGGGCGATCGGGACCAGCTCGGCGGCGCGGTGCGCGGGCAGGCAGAACACCGGCAGCGCGCCGAGTTCGAACAGCGCGAAGATCACCTCGACGAACTCGGCCCGGTTGGGCAGCTGCACCAGGACCCGGTCACCACGGGTGATCCCGCGGCGGGCCAGACCGGTGGCGAGCGAACGCGCGCGGTGGTGGAGTTCGGCGTAGGTCCAGCGGTTGCCGGTGTCGAGCACCGCGATCCGATCCGGCGTGGCGGCGGCGCGCGCGGCGAGGACCTCCCCGAATGTCTCACCGCTCCAGAGGTTCTCGCTCCGGTAGCGCAATGCCAGGTCAGCGGGCCACGGGGTGGACCCGGGGAGTACGGGTTCGGACAAGGTCGAGCACCTCTTTCCAGCGGGCATGGCGGTGTCGCCGTCGGAGGTTCTGAGGGAAGCTAACCAACCGACCGCATGTTCAGGTTAGGCTAACCTCATGGTTAATAGTGATTCCTGCGGACGGATCGTCGTCGTCACCGGCGCGGCCGGGGGCATCGGAGCCGCGATCGCCGCGCGATTCGCTGCCGAGGACCGCGTGGTCTCACTCTGGGACCTGGACCCGGCGGTGCACGAGACCGCCGCCGCAATCGCCGCCACACTCGATGATGACACGTCCCGTCTCGGCGCCGGAAGGGCCGGTGCCGCAACGGTTTCCAGGCTGGGCGCCGCCGTGCACGGAGTCACCGTCGACATCACCGACCCCGCTGCCGTGCGCGCCGCCTTCGACCGCCTCACCGCCGAACACGGCACCGTCGAGGTGCTCGTCCACGCCGCCGGCGTCATGACCGGCGGCGCCCCCCTCGACCTCGACGCGGCGGCCTGGACCCGCTGTCTCACCGTGAACGCCACCGGAACCATGCTGGTGACCCAGCGCGCCGCCACCGAGATGGCCGCCGCCGGACGCGGATCGATCGTCGTGGTCTCCTCCAACGCCGCGGCCACCCCCCGCGTCGGCATGGCCGCCTACGGCGCCGCCAAGGCCGCCGCCGTCGCGTTCACCAAATCCCTCGCCCTGCAGGTGGCTCCGCTGGGCGTGCGGGTGAACCTGGTGTCCCCCGGTTCCACCGACACAGCCATGCTGCGCGACATGTTCGGCGGCACCCCGCTCGACGATGCCGCCGAGACCGCGCTGCTCGACGGTGATCCCGCCGCCTACCGGCTCGGCATCCCCTTGCGCCGCATCGCCGATCCCGCCGACATCGCCGCGGCCGTCCACTTCCTGGCGTCCGACGGCGCCCGCCACATCACCATGCACGACCTGCGGGTCGACGGTGGCGCAACGCTAGATATGTGACCGAAAGGGTGATCACCATCAGTACCGACAGTTCAGACCCCGCTTTCGTACTGTCCCGACCGCAGCGGACCGTGTCCGCGTCCGCGGGCGGGACGATCTTCCGTTCGGCGCACGACGCGGTGACCGCACTGCGCAGTGGGCGGATCAGCCACATCGTCGGCGCACTGCCGTTCACCCCCGGCGCGCCGACCGCGCTGTGGGCGCCGGACTCGGTGACCGTCACCGACACCCCGCACCTGCCCCGGCCGGTCGCGCGGCCCCGGTTCGAGATCGATGAGGCGGTGCCCGCCCCGGAGGAACACCAGCGCCGCGTCGCCACGGCCGTCGGACTGCTCGGCAACCCCGCGCATCCGGTTCGTAAAGTCGTACTGGCCAGGGCGCTGCGGGCCGTCTCGCCGACGCCGGTGCGCGCGCTCGACATCCTGGACCTGATGGTCGAATCCGATCCCCTCTCCAACGGCTTCCTGGTCGACCTCTCCGCCGCCGGTGGCCGATATCCCGGCCGTCATCTGGTCGGCTCCAGCCCGGAGATCCTGGTGCGCCGCACCGGCAACGAGGTGCTGAGCCATCCGCTGGCCGGCTCGGCGCGGCGCATCCTCGACGACGCCGTGGCCGACCGTGCCGCCGCCGACGCCCTGCTCACCTCGGCCAAGGACCAGGCCGAACACCGCTACGTCGTCGATCAGGTCGCCGCCGTGCTGAGCGACCGGTGCGCCGAAGTCGACACGCCCGCACCGGAACTCACCATGACACCGGCCATGTGGCACCTCGGCACCCCGATCTCGGCGACCGTCCCGCTGGCCGGGCCGTCGGCCCTGGAACTCGCGGTGGCGCTGCATCCCACCCCCGCGATCTGCGGCACCCCGACCGCCGCGGCGGCGCGGCTGATCGCCGAACTCGAAGGTGAACGCGGGTTCTACGCGGGCGCGGTCGGCTGGTGCGACGCCGACGGCAACGGCGAGTGGATGGTGAGCATCCGCTGCGCCGAACTGTCCGCCGACGGCACCGCGCTGCTCGCGCATGCGGGCGGCGGGATCGTCGCCGCCTCCGATCCGGCGGCCGAACTGGCCGAGACCACCGGCAAATTCCAGCGCATCCTCGGTCCGCTCGGTATCGCGGATCTGCCCGTCACCGTCGGCTGAGCCGGCTTTCCACCGAACGAGAGACCGACATGGCTATCCCCCCGATCGCGCCCTATCCGATGCCCGGCGCCGACGAGTTCACCCCGGCCCAGGTCGACTGGACCGCCGAACCCGGGCGCTGCGCACTGCTGATCCACGACATGCAGCAGTACTTCCTCGACGCCTACGACCTGAATCGCGATCCCGCCCGCACCCTGATCGCCAACATCGCCCGGCTGCGCGACCGCTGCCACGAGCTCGACATCCCGGTGATCTACACGATGCAGCCCGGCAACCAGCATCCGTCCCGGCGCGGCATTCTCGCCGATTTCTGGGGCAGCGGGATGGCCGAGGGTGCCGACACCCAGGTCATCAACGCCCTCGCGCCCGAGCCGCAGGACATCCAGGTCACCAAGTGGCGCTACTCGGCGTTCCAGCGCACCGACCTGCGCGAGCTGCTCGGCTACTACCAGCGCGATCAGCTCCTGGTGACCGGCGTCTACACCCATATGGGCTGCATGCTCAGTGCCGCCGAGGCGTTCATGGGTGATGTGCGCCCGTTCCTGGTCCACGACGCGACCGCGGATTTCAGCCGCGAGGAGCACGTGATGGCGCTGAACTACGTCGCCCGGCGCTGCGGCGCGGTCACCGGGACCGCGGATCTGCTGCGTCAGCTGGACCCGGCTCGGGTCGAAGCCGACGCCTGACCGACCGAGGCCCGCGCCACCGCCGACTCCGGCCGGTGACGCGGGCCACAATCTGCTATTCCAAGAGAACTTAGGCTAACCTACCCCCGCCCCGTTCTGCCGGTCTCGCCACGAGGCCGGCGGCACGCGGGAGGGGGTGCGAACGTTGATGAAGGAGTTGCTGTGGGACCGGTGGAACGGGACGACGTAAGCGCCGAGCATCCCGGATTACCGCTCACCGGAGCACAACTGGGCATCTGGAACGCCCAGCGCCTCGACCCCGAATCGCTCAGCTACATGGTCGGCGAAGTACTCGAGATCGCCGGACCCGATCCCATCGATGTCGCACTGCTGGACACCGCGATCCGCCGCACCATCGTCGAAACCGACACCATGCGCTTGCGATTCGCCGAGACTCCCGACGGCCCGCGTCAGCGGATCACCGAGCTCGAACCCGAGCTGCGCCCGCTGGTCGACCTGCGCGGCGAGACCGACCCGGTCGCCGCCGCGCACCGCCTGGTCGCCGCCGAACGCGAACGCTCGGCCACCTACTGCCGGGCCATGGTCGACCGCCAGCTCTACACCTACACCCTGCTGCGCCTCACCGACACCGAAGTGTGGTGCATCCAGCTCTACCACCACCTGATCATCGACGGCTACAGCGCGGCCATGGTCTCGCGCCGCGTCGCCGCCCACTACACCGCACTGCGTCGCGGCGGTGACGTGCCCCGCCTGCGGTGGGGCTCGATCGAGACACTCGTGGCCGAGGACCTGGAATACCGTGCGAGCCAGGCACATCAGCACGACCGCGACTACTGGCGCGACCGGCTCACCCCGCTGCCGCCGCTGGACGGTCGCGGCACCGCACCCGAGGGCGTGGTCGAGCAGACGTACATGGCCCGCGCCGTCCTCGACGCCGAACTGGTGGATCGGATCAAGACCGCGGCCACCGCGGCGGGCATCACCTGGGCCGATGTGCTCGTCGCCGGGTATGTGGGATTTGTGCACCGGCTGCTCGGCGAGACCGATGTGGTCATCGCGCTGCCGGTGATGGCGAGGGTCGGCAAGACCGCGCTCACCACCCCATCCATGGCGGTCAACGTGCTGCCGTTGCGGGTGTCGGTCTCCAGCCAGGACCGCCTCGGCGACCTCGGCAAGCGCGTCGCCGACGCGCTGCGGGAGATGCGCGCCCACCAGCGATTCCGCGGCGAGGACCTGGCCCGCGAATTCGGCGGCGCACAGACCGGCGCGCTGCTGCACGGCATCGGCATCAACCTCAAGGCCTTCGACTTCGCCCTCGATTTCGACGGCGCCAGCGGCACGCTGCGCAATGTCGCGGGTGGCCCGCCGGAGGATCTCGGCCTGACCGTGACCCCGCTGTCGGAGGACCGCATCCAGCTCGGCTTCGAGGTCGACGCCCGCTCGCTCGACGCCGCCACCGCGCGCAGGCGGATGGACGCGCTGGTCACCTTGATCACCGAATTGGTCGACGCGGCGGACCAGCCGATCGGCGCGATCACGGTGTACCGCGACGAGATCGGCGCGAGTATCGCCGCCGAGCGCGCCGGTGCAGCGCTGCCCGGTCAGCCGGTGGACGCGGTCGAGGTCTTCGACAGCATGGTCGCGGCCCGACCCGACGACATCGCGCTCGTCGACGGCGCCCACCGGCTCACCGCCGCCGACCTGGCCGCCCGCGCCCACCGGCTGGCCCGATACCTGCGCGGCCGCGGCGTCGGCCCCGAGGACATCGTCGGCATCGCCCTCCCGCGCACCGTCGACCTGGTCGTCGCCCTGCTCGCAGTGCGCCACGCCGGCGCCGCCTACCTCATCCTCGACATCGGCCACCCCGCCCAGCGCCTCGCCGACATCATCGACGACGCCGCCCCGGTGCTGATCCTCACCGACGACACGGTCGCGACAACGGTCTTCGCCGATCGTCCCGACTCGCCGCACTCGAACGCCGGCGACGCGACGGACTCGACATCGCCCGATACCGCCACCACGCTGCACTCGAACGCCGGCGACACAGCGTCGCCCGGTCGCCCCGAATCACCGCACTCGAACGCTGACAACGCGCCGGTCGATCGCTCGCACCCGGCGAACCCGACCACTGCGGCCGCCCATCGCAGCGCAACCCTGGTTCGCCTCTCCGACAGCGTGATTCGCGAAGCGGTGGCGGGACTTGCCGACGGCCCGCTCACCACCGCCGAACTCGCCGCGCCGCGTCTGCCCGCGCATCTGGCCTATGTCGTCTACACCTCGGGATCCACCGGCAAGCCCAAGGGTGTGCAGATTTCCTGTGGTGCGATGGCCCAGCTGCTGCACCACCATCGGTCGACGGTTTACGCCGACACCGCCGAACGCGCGGGCGGCGGGCAGTTGCACGTCGCGCACACCTATTCCTTCGCCTTCGACGCGGCGCTGGACCAACTGCTGTGGCTGTGGTGTGGGCACCGGGTCCACCTGTACGACACCGAGATCCAGAAGGACGCGGCCGCGCAGATCGCCGCGTTCGCCGCCGATCGCATCGATGTCGTCGACACCACCCCGTCGATGGCGACCGCGCTGATCGACAACGGGCTGCTCGGCGCGGCGCACCGTCCCGGGCTGTTGCTGCTCGGCGGTGAGGCGACCCCGCCCGCGCTGTGGTCGGCCATCGTCGCCTCGGGGGTGGCCGCGCGCAATATGTACGGTCCGACGGAGGCCACCGTCGACGCTCTCAGTGCCCCGGTGACCGGCGCGTTGCCGCATGTCGGCGGTCCGCTCGACGGCACCCGCGCCTACCTGCTCGACGGCGCCCTGCAACTCGTCCCCGACGGCGAGATCGGCGAATTGTATTTGGCCGGGCCACAATTGGCGCGCGGCTATCTTGGCCGCGTCGCGGTGACGGCGGAGCGGTTCGTCGCCGACCCGTTCGCCGAGGGTGAGCGCATGTATCGCACCGGCGACCGGGCCCGCTGGCTGCCCGGCCACGGCTACGACTACCTGGGGCGCGCCGACCAGCAGATCAAGGTGCGCGGCTATCGCGTGGAACTGGGCGAGGTCGAAGCCTCGCTCGGCGTGCTGCCCGGTGTGGCCGCCGCGGCCGCCACCATCCGCAAGTCCGGCGACAGCACGCGATTGGTGGGCTATCTGGTCCCCGAGGCGGGCCAGGTACTCGACGCCGATCAGCTGCGCCACCGGCTCACCACCCTGGTACCCGACCACCTGGTGCCCTCGGCGCTGGTGGTGCTCGACGCCCTGCCGACCACCGTGAACGGCAAACTCGACCGCGCGGCACTACCCGCGCCCCAGCTGGTCTCGACCGGACGGCCGCCGCGCACCGAGCAGGAACGGGCACTGTGCGGCGTGGTCGCCGACGTGCTCGGCATCGCGCAGGTCAGCGCCACCGACGACTTCTTCGGACTCGGCGGCGACAGCATCACCGCGATCGGCGTGAGCAGCCGCCTGCGCGCACTCGGCTGGGAAGTCCAGCCGAAAACGCTACTGGCCCAACGGGATCTCGCCGCCATCGCCGCAGCTGCCCTGGTCACCGACCAGCAGGCCGAGGCCCCCGTCGCGGACGAGGCGACCGGCGAGGTCCCACTCACCCCCATGGTGGCCGCCCTCCTCGCGGCGAACCCGAGCCGCACCGCCGTGGCCGGCTACGCCCAGTGGACCGCCCTGACCCTGCACGAGGACCTCACCCTCGACAACCTGACCACCGGCCTGCAAACCCTGCTCGACCGCCACGACGCCCTGCGCCTGATCCTCGACGGCTCGGACCGGCTGGAAATCGCCGGTGTCGGTACGGTGCGCGCCGCCGATCTGGTTCGCGAGCTGGTCTACGAGCCGGATTCGAGCCGTGACCTCGATTCCGGCGCGGGCACCGTCGCGCCTGATCGTCCCGGCGCACAGTCCGCCGAAGCTCATACCAGCAGTGCCACAACGGATTCGACCGGCGCTCCAGACGCCGGGCAGGCCGACGCAACCGGTGTCGTATCAGCATCGCTTCGAGAGGGTCTGTCACCGGTTTCGCGACGCGGCGGATCGATCGAGTCGGTCGCGGCCGAGCTGGCGGCGGAATTGGACCCGGCGGCCGGTGTCGAAATTCGCGCCGCGCTGGTGCGCACGGCGCCGGGCACTGCCGATCGGCTGGTACTGGTCGCCAATCACCTGGTGGTGGACGGGGTTTCGTGGCGCATCCTGGTACCCGAGCTGTACGAGGCGTGCACCGCCGCGCGCGACGACCGTCCGGCGCGGATGTCGGCGAAGGGCAGTTCGTGGCGGCGCTACGCCACCCTGCTCTCCGAGGCAGGCACCGCGGGCGAACACCGTCGCGACCTGGCGCACTGGGAGCGCGCGCTCGGTGACGACACCGTCGCCACATTGGGCGAACGAGCACTCGACCACGCGGTGGATCTTGTCGAGAGTGCCGTACAGACCAGGACTTTCGCCGCTCCGGAGATTTCCGAAGCGCTGCTGACCACCCTCCCGGCGGCCTATCGGGCCAAGACCGACGACGTGCTGCTCGCCGCCCTCGTGCTCGCGCTCAATGCCTGGCGGCACGAACGCGGCGAAGCGCTCGAGTCCGGCAGGCCCGTCACCGTCGAGGGACACGGCCGCGAAGCACTGCGCGCCGACACCGATTTCGCCGGCACCATCGGCTGGTTCACCAGTGAGTTCCCGGTGTGGGCGCCCGCGACCGGCGTCGACAACCCGGACGGGATCGCCGAGGCACTGGCGGGCGGCGCGGCAGCCGGCCGGCTGTTGCGCGCGGTCAAGGAAGCCAAGCGGGCTGTTCCCGGTAATGGCGTGGGATACGGCGTGCTGCGCAGGCTCGATCCGGAGACCGCGCCGCGATTCACCGGACGACGCGCACCCGAGGTGCTGCTCAACTACCTCGGCCGCTTCGGCGGTGGCGGCGCGGCGGGCTGGAGCCTGCCCGAACACGACGCGTTCGCCGTGACCGAACCCGCAGGCAAGGCACTCACCGAGGTTCTCGCGCTCAATGTCTTCGTGCACGAACCCGGCGAGGCCGGCGCCGCCCGCTTGGCCGTGGAATGGACAGCGGCCGGGCTGATCCTGGACGCGGACCAGGTCGCGGCGATCCAGCGGCACTTCGCACTCGCCCTGGAGGCGTTCGCCGCGCACGCGATGCTGTTCCCCGGCGGGCTCACCCCGTCGGACGCCCCCGGACTCACCGTCGACCAGCAGACCATCGACGCGCTGGAGACCACGCACGGCCCGCTGGCCGAGCTGCTGCCGCTCTCGCCCTTGCAGGAAGGGCTGCTGTTCCACGCGATTCGCGACGGCGCCGAGGACGTGTACGCCCTGAGCGCCCGCGTCGACCTGCACGGGCCGCTGGACGGTGCGCGGTTGTCGGCGGCCTTCGACTCCGTGGTCGGCCGTCATCCCACGATGGCCGCCGCCTTCCACTACGAAGGTCTGGATCAGCCGGTGCAGGCCGTCCCCCGCGCGGTCGGTATGCCGTGGCGCGAGGTCGACCTGTCCCGGCTGCCACTGCACACCGCGCAGGCCGCGGCCGACCGGCTGGAAACCGAAGCGACCCGGCACCGGTTCGCGGTGGACCGCTCACCGATGTTGCGCGCCACCCTGATCCGTATGCCCGGTGCCGCGCACCGGCTGGTGCTCAACACCCATCACCTGGTGATCGACGGCTGGTCGACCCCGATCGTGCTGCGTGAGGTACTGGCCGCCTATCACGGCGACGACCTGCCCTCCCCCGCCTCCTACAGCGACTACCTGGCCTGGATCGGCACCCGTGACCGCGCGACCGTGCGCGCCGCCTGGTCGCAGCGACTGGCCGGCCTCGCCGAGCCGACGCTGGTAGGCGCCGACACCGGCCTCGAACGCGAATTCCAGCAGTGGCAGGTTCCGCTGTCCGCCGCGCTGTCGACCGCGCTGACCGAGCTCGGCCGCCGTCGCGGCCTGACATTGAACACCCTGGTCCAGGGCACCTGGGCGCTGGTGCTCGCCGCACTCACCGAACGCAGCGATGTCGTCTTCGGCGCGACCGTCTCCGGCAGGCCGGCCGAACTGCCCGGCGTGGCGGGCATGGTCGGCCTGTTCGCCAACACCGTGCCCGTGCGCTGCGCCTTCGACCCCGATCGCGCACTGCTCGAGCAGCTGGCCGAACTGCAGGAAAACCAGTTCGCCATGCAGGAATTCGACTACGCCGGACTGGCGGAGATCGAACGGATCGCCGGCATCGGCACCCTCTTCGACACCCTGGTCGCCTTCGAGAACTTTCCGAACGCCGGTGCCGGACAACCGGAATCGCACGACCTGCGCCGCGGCGATTTCCACAACCACGGCAACACCCACTACCCGCTGACCCTGATCGCCCCACCGGGCGACCACCTCACCCTGGTCATCTGGTACGACCGCGCCGCCGTCCCCGACACCACCCTCCCCCAGATCGCCGACCGCATCAACACGATCCTGAACGCACTCACCACCCCCGAACCCCCTGCGCCCGCGCAGTTCCTGGCGCCGCTCACCCCGCCCGCGACCACCGTCACCGCACCGACTGATGCGAACACGACTGCCGTCATCGCACCAGCTACCGCGACCGCACCGGATGCCGCGACCGCCAGAGCTCGGCCCAGCACCGATCAGCCGGACCCGCAGGGCGACACCCTCGCCGTCTGGGGCACCCCCGTCGACCCGTCGTCCCCCGCCATCACGGCCGAGGGCGTCACCATCGACTTCGGGGAGTTCGAGTCCCGGGCGAATCGACTGGCCCGCTGGCTCGTCTCGCACGGTGTCGGCCCCGAAACCGTGGTGGCCGTGGCCATGCCGCGCTCCATCGACTCGGTCGTCACCGCGCACGCCGTCTGCCGTGCCGGTGGCGTGTACCTGCCGATCGATCCGGAACAGCCCGCACAGCGCATCGAGAAGATCCTCGACACCGCCGCGCCCACACTGGTTCTGCACTCGCTCGGCGAGGCCGACACCAGCGGGTTCGCCGATACATCGCTCACCGATGCCGACCGGATCGCGCCGCTGCGCCCCGCCAATACCGCCTGCCTGCTGTTCACTTCGGGCTCGACCGGGGTACCCAAGGGCGTGAGCCTGTCGCACGCCGCGATCATCTCCACCTTCGAATGGCTACACCGCGAGCGCCGTTTCGGTCCGGGCGACACCATGCTGTATCGCACCCCGCCGATCTTCGACGCCTCGCTCATGGAGATGTTCCTGCCGCTGCACGTCGGCGCCCGGATCGTGCTGACCAAGCCCGGCGGACATCGTGATCCGTACTACCAGGCACAGCTCATGAGTACCGAGCGGGTGACCGCCATGTGGATGACGACATCCATGCTCACCGTGCTCGCCGAAGAGGCCGACCTGTCCGGCTGCACCGACCTGCGCTGTGTCCTCACCGGCGGCGAGGTGCTGCCGCCCGCGACGGCGCAGCGCATGCGCGCGCTCACCGGTACGGCTGTGTACAACTTCTACGGCCCCACCGAAGCCGCGATCGGCTTCACCTTCCACGAGACCGTCGACGCCGACACCGCGTCGGTCCCGGTCGGCGCACCCGCCGATGCCGTCCACATTCTCGACGACCAGCTGCGGCCGGTCCCCGAGGGCACCATCGGCGAGCTCTACATGACCGGTGTCCGCCTGGCTCGCGGCTACCTGGCCCGTCCGGATCTGAGTGCCGCCGCCTTCGTCGCCGACCCGTTCGGGACGGGCGAAAGGATGTACCGCACCGGCGATCTGGTGAAACTGAACCCCCAGGGCGAGCTCGAGTACGTCGGCCGCACCGACAGCCAGGTCAAGCTGCGCGGCCAGCGCATCGAACTCGGCGATATCGAAACGGCCCTGCTCGCCTGCGCCGGCGTGGCCCAGGCGGTGGTGCTGTTGCGCGAGGACACACCGGGCGATCAGCGCCTGGTCGCCTACCTCATCGCCAGGTCCGGTGCCGTGCTCGATACCGGCGCGGTGCGCGAGCAGCTGCGAACGGCCTTGCCCGCGTATATGATTCCCGCCGCGTTCCTGGTGCTGGAGCACATTCCGCGCACCGCGACGGAGAAGATCGCCCGCCAGGAACTGCCCGCCCCGGAATCCGTCCGGCCCGCGGCGGCCCCCGTCCGGACACCCGCCGCCCCGGCCGATCCCGGCCTGCTCGACACGATCCGCCAGGCCATGGCCGCCGTGCTCTCGATCGACGAGATCGGCGCCGACGACGACTTCTTCGACCAGGGCGGACACTCACTGCTCGCGGTCCGGCTGGTCGGCCGGTTGACCCGCGCCGAGCTGCCCGCCGTGCTCGACGACGTCTTCTCCGCACCGACCCCGCGCGCACTCGCCGCGCGGATCGGCGCGGTCGACCCCAGCGCGCAACCACCGGTCGACGGCCTCGCCAGCTTGGGCAGCCGCCTGAACCCGGTGCTGGAACTGCGCGCCGAAGGATCGGTGCCACCGCTGTTCTGCATCCACCAGATCGGCGGCACCGCATGGAAATACGCGCCGCTGGCCCGGCTGCTGCGCGCCGACCGCCCGGTCATCGGCCTGCAGATGCCCCAGCTCACCGAGCCGGCCAAGCAGACGCCAACGCTCGACGATCTGGCCCGCTTCTACCTCGATGCCGTCCGCCGCATCCAGCCGCAGGGCCCCTACCATCTGCTCGGCTATTCACTCGGCGGCAATATCGCCCACGCGATGGCCGCCATCCTGGAGACCGAGGGTGAGCAGGTGGCCTATGTGGGTCTGCTCGACTCGCACCCGCTGTCGAACCTGACCGAGCGGGCCGCCGCGACCCTGGCCGACCCTTCCGGCATGGAGGCGCTCGTGCCCGAAATCGGCGAGTACCCGGCCGAATTGGCGGCGGTGGTGGTCCATGCCGCGACCGAGCTGCTGCGCATGGTCACCAAGTCCGAGTCCCCCCGCTACAGCGGCCCGATGGCGCTGTACTGCGCCGACAACGGCCTCGAACCCGAGCGCGTGCACGCCCAGCTCACCGGCTGGCAGGCCGCGGGCGCGCAGCTGGTGATCCGGCGACTGCCCTACACCCACAACGAGATCGCGATGCCGACCGGCTGGATCGAGGTCGCCGCGCTCATCGATGCGGATCCCGCGATCCGCGCCTGAACTTTCCACCTGGATAGAAAGAAGGAAACAACTCCCATGTCAGCGCACCGAATGACGGCACGCATGCGTGCCGCCGTCGCACTCCTGATCGTCGCGGTGACCGCGACGGCAGTGGGCTGCAGCAGCTCCACTTCCGACGAGCCCACCGATTCCGGCACCCGCCAGGTGGAAACCGCCAAGGGTCAGGTCACCGTGCCCTCGGACCCGCAGCGCATCGTGGTCCTCAACGGCGCTCTCGCCGGGTACCTGTTCGACCTGGACGCCAAGGTGAAGGCCGCGGATCCGCGCATTCTGGGCGTCACCCTCGAGCCCGGTGAGTTCCCCGCCGCCTGGGCCGCGGACGCCGAGGAGCAGGGCACCGTCGCGGTGCCCTCCGGCGACGACCTGAACCTGGAGTTCATCGCCTCCCAGCAGCCCGACCTGATCATCGGCGGCGGACCCGGCTGGCCCGGCCAGCAGACCATCAAGAACTACGACAAGCTCGCCGCGGTCGCCCCCACCGCACTGGTGGCGTCGAACCTCGCCAACTGGCAGGACCAGCTGAAGGCGGTGGCCGACTTCGTCAACCGCGCCGACAAGGTCGAGCCCATGATCACCGCCTACAACGACCGGGTCGCCGAGGTGAAGGCCAGTGTGAAGCTGCCCGAGGGCGCGGTGGCCGTGATGCAGTCCCAGTCGGACAACAAGCCCATCCTGCTGGCCCCCAACACCCCGCTGGCCTCGCTGCTGGCCGGTGTCGGCTTCACCATCGACGACAAGATCGAAGCCAAGGCGGGCAACCCCACCAAGGCCGAGGCAGGCGACTGGGTGACCTTCAGCCCCGAGCTGCTCAGCACCGTCGTCGACGCCCCGATCCTGTTCGTGATCAAGCTCGACGGTGGCCGTGACATCGCCCAGCTGAAGCAGGATCCGGCCCTGGCCATGCTCCCCGCCTTCCAGAAGGGCCAGCTCTACGAGCTGCCCGCGGCGTCCAAGCGCCCGGACTACCGCCAGGCCATGGCGACCCTCGACCTGCTCGCCGAGCGTTTCAAGAAGTAACCGCCGCCTGCGGCCTGCCGAGGATCCGGGCCACGCGGACAGATCACCCCGTCGACCGGACTTCCGGTCAACGGGGTGATCGTGTTTCGCCTGCGGTAGCGTGGTCGCGAACAAGCGCTGAGCCACACGCGTTTTCGCCAGCACAGAAACGGATCGGGTGATGGGATCTGTCGACAGCAACTGTCTGCTCACCGGTATCAGCTTGCGCGGTATCGACGTCACGGCGGTCGTGCTGCGCCGACAGGACGACACCTATCGTCCGATCACCTTCGGTATCAAGGGATCCCACGACGGCAACGGTGGCATCGACGAGGTTGTCCACGATCGCACCACCGAGCTGATCGCCCGGTATTTCGCCGCGCGCAGTCGCGATGGTTCGTACGCGGTCGGCACGGTCACCGGTCCGGCCGGCTCCTCCCCACCCACTGACCCGTCCCAGCGCTACCCCGATTCCTACGGCCAGCACGACTGGCACGACGCGAAGGAATTCCTCGAGCGCGCGAGGCACGACTACCGCGAAGCTCCCGAGATCCAGACCGGCCTCGCCGCCTACGAACACCTGGTCCACGACCAGCTCGACGAGGCCGACGACGAACAGCTCCCGACCACGGACCACGACCTCGCCGAGTTGCTGACCGAGATCCCGGTCCGAACCTGGACCGCCGACCCGAACATCCCGGTGACCGACTGAGCAGAAGATGCCCCGCCGTTCACTGAACGGCGGGGCATCTTCTGCCGGTATTCGGCTGTCTTACAGCGCCTTGAGTTCCTCGGTGACCGCACCGACGGACTTCTTGGCATCGCCGAACAGCATGGAGGTGTGGTCGGCGTAGAACAGCGGGTTGTCGATGCCGGCGAAGCCGGAGTTCATCGAGCGCTTGAGCACGATGACACTCTTGGCCTGGTCGACATTGAGCACCGGCATACCGTAGATCGGGCTCGACTTGTCTTCGCGCGCCGCGGGATTGGTGACGTCGTTGGCGCCGATCACCAGCACCACGTCGGTGCGGTTGAACTCGCCGTTGATGTCGTCCATTTCCTTCATGGCGTCATAGGAGACCTCGGCCTCGGCCAGCAGCACGTTCATGTGACCGGGCATGCGGCCGGCGACCGGGTGGATCGCGTACTTGACCTCGACACCCTTGCCCTCGAGCAGCGAGGCCATCTCCTTGACCGCGTGCTGGGCCTGGGCGACGGCCATACCGTAGCCGGGAACCACGATGACCTGGTTGGCGTAGGCCATCTGGATCGCGGCATCGGCGGCCGAGGTGGCCTTGGCCGACTTGGCCTCGCCACCGCCGCTCGCGGCCGCACCGCCGCCGCCACCGAAACCACCGGCGACGATGGCCGGGATGGAGCGGTTCATGGCCTTGGCCATCAGGTTGGTGAGGATGGTGCCGGACGCGCCGACGATCATGCCCGCGACGATCATCGCGGTGTTGTTCAGCGCCAGGCCCGCGGCCGCGGCCGACAGCCCGGTCAGCGCGTTGAGCAGCGAGATGACGACCGGCATGTCCGCGCCGCCGATCGGCAGCACGACCATCAGGCCGAGAATGCCGGCCAGGACCAGCAGGCCGATCATCCACAGCTGCGAGACGCCACCGTTGTCGGCGCCGAGGCCGATCACCACGGCGCACACGATCGCGCCGACGAGCAGCAGCAGGTTCAGCGGCTGCTGCAGCTTGCCGATACCGATCGGCTTACCGGACAGGATCTCCTGCAACTTGGCGAAGGCGATGATCGAGCCCCAGAACGACACCGAACCGATCACCGCGGCGAACAGCGAGCCGATGATGATGTGGATGTTCGGCTCGTCGTGCAGCTGGGAGAAGCCGGTGCTGTCGATGAACTCGGCCCACGCGATGAGCGCGACCGTGCCACCACCGACACCGTTGAACGCGGCGACCAGCTGCGGCATCTCGGTCATCTTGGTGCGCACGGCGGGCGGAACACCCAGTGCCACACCGACGACCAGACCGGCGCCGATCAGGATCCAGTTGATCATGTCCGCGTGCCGCACCGAGATCAGCGTGGCGATCACGGCGATACCCATGCCGACCGCGGCGATCTGGTTGCCGCGCACAGCGGTCTTCGGGCCGGTCAGGCCCATCAGGCCGTAGATGAACATGGAGAAGGCCACGATGTAGAGGCCGTTGACCAGGTAGGTCATATTGTCGACTGCGTGCATCACTCGGCCGCCTTCTTCTTACCCTTGAACATGCCGAGCATGCGGTCGGTGACCACGAAGCCACCGATGACGTTCAGGGTTCCGAACACCACGGCGACGAACAGGATCACCTGCACCAGCAGCGACGGGTCCTTGACATTGCCCAGCGTCACCAGCGCGCCGAGCACGACGATGCCGTGGATGGCGTTGGTGCCCGACATCAGCGGAGTGTGCAGGGTGTTGGGGACCTTGGAGATGACGGCGAATCCGACGAAGCCGGACAGCACGAGAATCGCGATGTTCGCGAGAAGTTCGGTGTACATCAGGCTTCCACCTCACGAGTGACACAGGAGTCCGCGAGCACCTGATCGTCGAAATCGGGCGCGAGCTTGCCGTCGACCAGCATCAGTTCCAGCAGCGCCGCGATGTTCTTGGAGTACAGCTCGCTGGCGTGCTCGGGCATGGTGGCGGGCAGGTTCAGCGGCGAGGCGATGGTCACCTCGTGCTTGACCACGATCTCGCCGGGCTCGGTGAGTTCGCAGTTGCCGCCGGTCTCCCCGGCCAGATCGACGATCACGCTGCCGGGCTTCATGCCCTCGACGGCGGCGGCGGTGACCAGGCGCGGCGCGGGACGACCCGGCACCAGCGCGGTGGTGATCACCACGTCGAAACCCTTGATGGCGTCTTCGAGTGCCTGCTGCTGCTGGGCCTTCTCGTCGTCGGTGAGCTCGCGGGCGTACCCACCCTCACCGGCGGCGTCGATCCCCAGATCGAGCCACTGGGCACCGACCGAGCGCACCTGGTCGGCGACCTCGGGACGCACGTCGTAACCGGTGGTGCGACCGCCGAGACGCTTGGCCGTGGCCAGTGCCTGCAGACCGGCGACACCGACACCGAGCACCAGCACGGTGGCCGGCTTCACGGTGCCCGCGGCGGTGGTCAGCATCGGGAAGAAGCGGGTGGACTCGGAAGCGGCGAGCAGCACGGCCTTGTAGCCGGCCACGTTGGCCTGCGAGGACAGCGCGTCCATCACCTGGGCGCGCGAGATGCGCGGGATCGCCTCCACGGCGAAGGCCTGCACGCCCGCGGCCTGCAGCGCGCCGATCTGGTTGTCGGCGTTGCGCGGTGCGAGGAACCCGATCAGCGTCTGCCCGGAGGACAGCTTGCCCACCTCGGCATCGCTGGGCGGGGCGACCTTGACCACGACCTCGGCCGACCAGGGGTCACCGATGGTCGCGCCCGCCTCTACATAGGCCGCGTCGGGGATGAGCGCGCCGAGGCCGGCACCGGCTTCCACGACCACCTCGACACCCTGCTTGGACAGGGTCGGGATGATCTTGGGAACCAATGCGACTCGTCGCTCGCCCGCGCCGGACTCGCGAACGACTCCGACACGCGCTCCGCGCGGCGAGTCCTCGCCCACGTTGTGCGTTGTCTCCACTAGTCAGACTTCCTTTTCGTGCTGGCTTCGAGCCTGGGAACAACGGAACAGCCGAATGTTACCTACGAGTAGGGTCAGCTGAAATCCTCGCAACTGTACTCGGCTCGCGGTGAGCCTAGCGGAGATGTCCGTCACAGCGAATAACTGGACAAAAGACCAGAATTAGACACAGTAGGTCCGGCCAGCTCCCCGCCCACGACCCGGTCACCGGACGTGACGCGCGTCATGCTCGCGCACCGTCTGGGCTGTTGCGCGACCCACGTCACACCGTAGGGTCGAGGACGTGAACGACTGCGTCTTCTGCCGGATCGTCGCGGGGACCGCACCGGCGACCAAGGTCTACGAGGACGACGCGGTCTGCGCGTTCCTCGACATCCGCCCCATCACCCGCGGCCACACCCTGATCGTGCCCAAGCGCCACGCCACCGAGCTCGACGATCTCGACCCCGACACCGGCGCCGATCTCTTCCGCACCGGCCATCGCCTCGCCCGCGCCCTGCGCCGCGGCGGACTGGCCAGCGACGGCGCCAACCTCGTCCTCAACGACGGCACCGCCGCCTTCCAGACCGTCGGCCACGTCCACCTGCACGTGGTGCCGCGCCGCCACGGCGACAAACTCCGTTTCGCCAAGGGCTTCCTGCTGCGCCGACCGCACGAACCGCAGTCGACCGCCGCCGCCATCCGGGCCGGGCTCACCGCCCTCGACTCGGCGAACCCCCCAGCCCGTGACGTCGAAGGAGTACAGGAATGACCGAGCGCACGCCCGATCGCGAACACCTCACCGATCTGCTCGCCCAGCAGTGGGAGGCCATCGCCGCCCTGGTCGCCGACCTCGACGAGAAGGCCTGGCGCCGACCGTCGCCGCTGCCCGGCTGGACGATCTTCGACGTGGTCGCGCACATGGTCGGCACCGAGTCGTGGCTGCTCGGGCAGACCCCGCCGCCGCACGATCCGCTGCGCCCCAAGACCGATGTGCGCACGCTGCCGCATGTGCGCAACGAGGTGGCCGTGCTCAACGAGATCTGGGTCGACCGGCTGCGCCCGCTCTCGGGCAAGCGTCTGCTCGCGCTCTTCGACGAGGTGACCGAGCAGCGGCGCGCCGCGCTGGTCGCCCTCGACGACGCCGCGTGGGCCGAACCGACGGTGTCGCCGGTCGGGCAGGTCGCCTACGGCCGGTTCATGCGGGTGCGGCTGTTCGACTGCTGGATGCACGAACTCGACCTCGCCGACGGCATCGGGCGCATCGTGCCCGAGGGCGGTGACCGGGCCGAGGAGGCGTTCGCCGAGCTCACCCTCGGCCTGGGCCGGGCACTGGTGAAGGGTGCCAAGGCGCCGGAGGGCGCACGGATCACCCTGGACCTCACCGGCCCGGTGACCAGGCAGGTACACCTCGCCGTGGTCGGCGGGCGCGGCGCGGTACTCGACGCGGCGGAGGGCGAACCCACCGCGGTGATCCGGCTGGATTCCGGCTTGTTCGCTCGGTTACGCGGCGGGCGGACGACCGTGGACAAACACGACGGTCAGGTGGTCGTCGAGGGCGATACCGCGCTCGGCGAACGGCTGGTGCGCAATCTCGCGTTCACGATCTGATGCGATTGTTCCTGGCCTCCTACCGATTCGGCGGTTTCGCCGACCGCCTGGCCGGGCTGGTCGGGACACCGGGCCGGGTCGCGGTGATCCCGAACGCCTGCGACGCCTGGCCCGCCGCGTGGTCGTCGGCGGTCACCAGTGACCTGAAACCCCTACAGGCGCTGGGCTATTCGCCGGAAGTGCTGGACCTGCGCGACTACGCGGGTCAGCCCGCGCGGCTGGAACGCGTACTGCGCGGCTACCCGCTCGTCTGGGTGCGCGGCGGCAACACCTTCGTGCTGCGGGCCCAATTCGCCCGCAGCGGAGCCGATTCCGTGCTGCCCGCGCTGCTCGGCGAGGACGCGCTGGTCTACGCGGGCTACAGCGCGGGCGCCTGCCTGCTCGGACCCGACCTGCACGGGCTGGAGACCATGGACGACCCCGGCGAGGTACTGCCCGCCACCGGAAACGCCCCGCAGTGGGACGGACTCGGCCTGGTGGACCGTCCCCTGGTGGTGCACCTGGACTCCCCCACCGACCCCGACGGCGAATCGGCGAAACTGCTGGCGCGCTACCGGGCCGACGGGACCGAACACTGGGCGCTCACCGACACCGATGTCGTCCTGGTCGACGGCGATCACACCGAGGTACTGCGCGGCTGAGGCGTTCAGCGGGCCGCTACCGGACTGCGGCGGAACACGATCCAGCGCAGCGCGCAGTACATGTACACGCCCTCACAGGCGCCGGCGACCAGCCGCGCCAGATGATACTCCAGCCCGAGCGCGGTGAGCCCCGAGCCGACGCCGAGGATGAACGCCAGGTAGTTCACCAGCACCACCACCGCGTAGATCGCGGCCTGCCTGCCCACCGGGGCGTGCGAATGGAAATTGAAGAAGCGGTTGAGCACGAAACTCAAGCCGAACGCCACCACATAGGCCACCGTGATCGACAGCCACACCGGCAGCCCGGCTACGCTGTGCAACACCGTGAGCAGCACCAGATCCACCCCGAAGGTGAAGGTGTTGATCAGCGCGAAGCCGAGGAACGTGGCGGGCAGATACCGGTCCAAGCCCCACGGCAGCAACGCGACCACGGCCTCGCACCAGCGGGTGAACCGGTCCGGTGCCGAATCCATGAACTGCTCCACCCGGCCACCCTGCCAGCGGCAGGTGACGTCGAGGTGAGCAGCCGGCAAACGCCGCGACCGCCTCGCTAGCCGCCCGCGACCGCCGTCGCCGGGGGTGCGTCGAGCGCCGACCACGCGGCCAGGCAGCGGCGACAGGTGAATTCGTCGGCCTCGGCCAGGAGTGCGTCCCGGAGCAGGTGCGGCTCGCGCGCCCAGACCGCCGAGATATCCGTCAGCGCGGCGATGCTGAACAACCCGGTCGCCTCCAGCGCGGACAGCCATTCGGCGTGGTCGCCGGCGCGGATCCGGCGCATCGCGTCGATCTCGACTCCCGCGTCGGCGAACTCCGCGGCCAACAGGGCGCCGACGAGCTCACTTCGGTCCTGCGGTCCCTGCATCATCCGGTCCTCCCTGCGAAAAGTGGTGCGGCACAACAACACCGCATGACCAATGCGCGAAAGGCGCACCGTGGAGCAGAACGCGAAACCCGAAAAACACCCGCCCGACCATTGTGACCGCTCGGACGGCGTATACACCACCCAGGCGCGCCGAATCACAACAATGCACAGAATCCCCTGGCAAGGCACACACCAACATTCCAACTACCTGGTCACATGATCACCACGCGGTGGTGGCGGCCTCTCGACGTTCGCTCGTGATCAGCTGACCGATGGCGGTCGAGGCGGTTAGCGTTGAGGGGTGGACGCGAACCTCGATGCGCTGGTCGATTCCCTCTCCCCCGGTGCGGTCGTGATCGACCCGGATGTGCTGGCGGGCTACCGGCAGGACTGGGCCCGCGATCCCGGCGCGGGAACGCCCCGGGCGGTGGTGCGCGCACGCGGGACCGCCGACGTGGCCGCCACGCTGCGCTGGGCGCACGCACACCGGGTGCCGGTGGTGCCGCGCGGGGCGGGCTCCGGGCTCTCCGGTGGGGCGACCGCGGTGGACGGCGGGATCGTGCTCAGCACCGAGCTGATGCGCGAGATCAGCGTCGACCCGGTGACGCGGACCGCCGTGGCGCAGCCGGGACTGCTCAATGCCGAGGTGAAGCGGGCCGTGGCGGCCGAGGGGCTATGGTACCCGCCGGATCCGTCCTCGTTCGAGATGTGCTCGATCGGCGGCAACGCGGCTACCAACGCCGGCGGGCTGTGCTGTGTGAAATACGGCGTCACCACCGACTACGTGCTCGGTATGGAGGTGGTGCTGGCCGACGGGACGGTGGTCCGGCTCGGCGGGCCGCGGCTGAAGGACTCGGCGGGCCTGTCATTGACGAAACTGTTCGTCGGCAGCGAGGGCACCCTCGGCGTGATCACCGAACTCACCCTGCGCCTGCTGCCCGCCCAGCCGCCGCAGTCGACGGTCGTCGCGAGTTTCGGCTCGCTCACCGCCGCCACCGACGCCATCCTGGCCATCACCTCGACGCTGCGCCCCGCCATGCTCGAATTCATGGACACCGTCGCCATCAACGCCGTCGAGGACGAGATGCGGATGGGCCTGGACCGCACCGCGGCCGCGCTGCTCGTCGCGCGCTCGGACGCGCCGGGCGAATTCGCCGGGCACGAGGCGCAGGTGATGGTGACACTGTGCGAGAAGGCCGGGGCGAGCGAGGTGTTCAGCACCGCCGATCCCGAGGAGGGCGAAGCCTTCACCGCCGCACGGCGATTCGCGATCCCGGCGGTCGAGCGCATCGGCCCGCTGCTGCTCGAGGACGTGGGCGTCCCACTGCCGCGCCTCGGTGACCTGATCACCGGCGTCACCGTCATCGCCGAACGCAACGACGTGCTGGTCTCGGTGATCGCGCACGCCGGTGACGGCAACACCCACCCGCTGATCGTGCACGACCCCACCGACCCCGACAACACCGCCCGCGCGCACCGCGCCTTCGGCGAGATCATGGACCTCGCCATCGCCCTCGGCGGCACCATCACCGGCGAACACGGCGTCGGCCGGCTCAAGAAGGACTGGCTGCCCGACCAGCTCGGTCCCGAGGTGATGGACCTGACCCGCCGCATCAAGAACGCCCTGGACCCCACCGGCATCCTCAACCCCGGCGCCGTGCTGTAGGAACAACCGGCCCCGGCCGCGGGTTAGCATCCGGTATGACCACCAGGCTCGAACACAATGTCGCCGACACCCGCTATGAGATCTACCACGACGACGTCCTCGCGGGCTACGCCGACTACGCCGAGCGCGAGGACAGCAAGGTCCGCGATTTCCACCACACCATGACCTTCCCCGAGTTCCGCGGCCGCGGCGTCGCCGCCGACGTGGTCGCCTTCGGCCTCGACGACTCCCGCGCCAACGGCTACCAGGTCGTGCCCACCTGCTGGTACGTCGAAAAGTACATCGCCGAACATCGCGAATACGCCGACCTGGTCGCCTGAGCGAGGCCCTGACACCGCTGCCCCGCGGCGGCTGTCACCGACTTGCCGCGGGCCTGCCGTGGATTCGCCGGATCGGGACCGCCCGGGTGCGGGTGGCGCCGGAGAGTTCGGCTACCCGGCACTGCCCGCGACGTTGGTGTTGTGTACCGAGCTGACCCACCAGCGGTCATCGCGGCGGGTGAAAACCCATGTCCCACGGTTGGTTACCGAGAATTTCAGGGTGCGCAACGTCTGCTCGACGGTGACGATCGCGTGCCCACCGGCGAGCAGACGCGCGGTGAGGATCGTGTAGCGCGCTTCGGCGGCGGGAGCGTCGCGCAGCGCGGCCAGGTGGTAGGCGTGCAGCGCGTCCCAGCCCAGATAGACCGAGCCCGCCGGGTTGACGAAGACCACGTCGTCGGTGAAGACACGGTCGAAGGCATCCGCGTCCTTCGCCGCGAGCGCGGCCTCGAGACCCTCGAACACCGCGGCGATCGCGACCAGGGCCTCGTCATGATCCGGCGCGTCGACCGCGACCCTCGGGCGTGTGCCAGGTACGTCGACAGTCATCGTTCCACCATACGTTTACCACCGAGCGCGCGAACGCCCCGTGACGCCGATCATCACGGGGCGTTCGGTTTTCGCACGTTTCGCGCGCGAGTTCAGCGCAGGATCTGACGGGCCATCACCAGACGCTGGATCTGGTTGGTGCCCTCGTAGATCTGGGTGATCTTGGCGTCGCGCATCATGCGCTCGACCGGGAAGTCGGTGGTGTAGCCGGCGCCGCCGAAGAGCTGGACGGCGTTGGTGGTGACCTCCATGGCCACATCGGAGGCGAAGCACTTGGCGGCGGCGGAGATGAAGCCGAGGTTCTTCTCGCCACGCTCGGCGCGCGCGGCCGAGGTGTAGACCATCAGGCGGGCGGCCTCGATCTTCATCGCCATGTCGGCCAGCATGAACTCGGTGTTCTGGAAGCTGGCGATGGCCTTGCCGAACTGCTTGCGGTCCTTGGTGTAGGCGATCGCGGCGTCGAGGGCGCCCTGGGCCAGGCCGACGGCCTGCGCGCCGATGGTCGGGCGGGTGTGGTCGAGGGTCTGCAGCGCGGTCTTGAAACCGGTGCCGGGCTCGCCGACGATGCGGTCGCCGGGGACGCGGCAGTTCTCGAAGTACAGCTCGGCGGTCGGCGAACCCTTGATGCCCAGCTTGTGCTCGAGCGGGCCGACCACGAAGCCCTCGTCGTCCTTGTGGACCATGAACGAGGAGATGCCGTTGGCGCCCTTCTCGGCGTCGGTCACGGCCATCACGGTGTACCACTCGGACTTGCCGCCGTTGGTGATCCAGCACTTGGAGCCGTTGATGATCCAGTCGTCACCGTCGGCCTTGGCGCGGGTGCGCATGGCGGCGGCGTCGGAACCGGCCTCGCGCTCGGACAGCGCGTAGGAGGCCATCTTGCCGTTGACCAGGTCGCCGAGGACCTTCTGCTTGAGCTCTTCGGAGCCGTTGAGGATCAGGCCCATGGTGCCGAGCTTGTTCACGGCCGGGATCAGCGAGGACGAGCCGCAGACGCGGGCGACTTCCTCGATGACGATACAGGTGGCGACCGAGTCGGCGCCCTGGCCGCCGTAGGCCTCGGGCACGTGCACGGCGTTGAAGCCGGCGGCGTTGAGGGCGGTCAGCGCCTCCTCGGGGAAGCGGGCGTTGCCGTCGACGTCCTTGGCGTAGGGAGCGATCTCCTTCTCGGCGAGACCACGGATGGCGCCGCGGAGCTCATCGTGGAAGTCCTCGAGCTGGAACAGGTTGAAGTCCGGGTTTCCCGCCATCGGGCACACTCCTGGTCGTGGTGGTGATCGCTGTGGTCAACAGCGCGTCTTCGTCGGCACCGAGTGCCAGTCCACTGAGGATTATACGCGCGGCACTCTGGCACTACATGGGGATATACCGGTGGCACTCAGTGCCGTCGACGAGCTGTTACGGCGCGGGCGCGCTCACAGATTACCGAGCTGGGAGGTGAGCAGGTCCGCGACCTGACGCGGCGGCATGTCGCGGGGAAACACCGCGAGCACCAGCTCGTCGGAGCCGGCGGCCGCCCGCCTGCCACGCGGAATCAGGGCCAGCTCGGTGCGCAGATCGCCCACCGCGGCGGCCGGCTCGCCCCGCACCATCCGGCGCAGCAGATAGTTGTGCGTGGCCGTCACCGCGGCGGTGAACTGCACCCGCACCAGATCCGGCACCTCCGGCAGCCGCCCCCGCAGGAACTCGGTGAACAACCGCTCGTACCGGAACACCGTCACGATCTCGCGCTCCCGCAACGCGGGCACCTGCCGCACCACCTGGTACCGCCGCGCGGCGATGTCACGCCACTGGGTGAACCGCTCGAACACCCCGATCACGGCCTCGCACACCGCATCCCACGGATCCCCCACCGCCTGCTCGAGAAACTCCGCCGCGGTCGCCAGCTGGAATTCGTGATCAGCGAAGATCACATCCTCCTTCGACCGGAACTGCCGGAAGAACGTCCGCCGCGAGATCCCCGCCGCCACCGCGATCTCGTCCACCGTCGTCGCCTCATACCCCCGCTCGGCGAACAACCGCAACGCCTGATCCACCACCGTGAGCCGAAACTGCGCCGCATCATCGTGTGCCACGGCGACAACCGTAGTCACCGCCCGATGACCTATTCGTGCCGGATCAGGCTCCGAACCGGCCTGCGGGCTACCCGAGCAGCTTGGTGCGCAGGGCTTCGTCCTTGGCGAGGACCATCTGTTCGAGGCCGGCTTGGAACTGTTCCATGCGGGTGCGCAGGGTGGGGTCGTGGGCGGCGAGGATGCGGACTGCGAGCAGGCCGGCGTTGCGGGCGCCGCCGATGGAGACGGTGGCCACGGGGACGCCGGCGGGCATCTGGACGATGGAGAGCAGGGAGTCCATGCCGTCGAGGTACTTCAGGGGGACGGGGACGCCGATGACGGGCAGCGGGGTGGCCGAGGCGACCATGCCGGGGAGGTGGGCGGCGCCGCCCGCGCCGGCGATGATCACCTGCAAGCCGCGATCCGCCGCCTCGCGGGCGTAGTCGAGCATGCGCTGGGGGGTGCGGTGCGCGGAGACGACACCGACCTCGAAGCGGATACCGAATTCGGCGAGCGCCTCGGCGGCGGCCTCCATCGTCGGCCAGTCGGAGTCGCTGCCCATGATCAGACCGACCTGGGGACCGTTGTTGCTCACTGGTTGAAGGTTCCTCTCGAAAGGGGTGGGTGGAGTCAGGCGCTGTGCGGGTCCCAGCCGTCGGTCCATTCGGCGTGCGACATCCAATGGGCCGCCCGCTCGGCCTTCTCACGCACCTCGGTCACGTCGTCGCCGAGGATGTTGACGTGGCCGATCTTGCGGTCGGGGCGCTCGCCCTTGCCGTAGAGGTGGACCTTGGCTTCGGGCAGGCGGGCGAACAGATGGTGCAGGCGCTCGTCCATCGACTTCTCGGGCGCCTGGGCGGCACCGAGGATGTTGGCCATCACCGTCACCGGCGCGAGCGGGGTGGTGTCGCCGAGCGGGTAGTCCAGGACCGCGCGCAGATGCTGTTCGAACTGGCCGGTGCGGGCGCCGTCCATGCCCCAGTGGCCGGAGTTGTGCGGGCGCATGGCCAGCTCGTTGACCAGCAGCTCGCCGTCGTGGGTCTCGAACAACTCCACCGCCATCACCCCGACCACGCCGAGCCCGGCAGCCAGCTCGAGCGCCATGGTCTCCGCGCGCGCGGCCAGGTCCTCGGACAGGTCGGGGGCGGGGGCGATCACCACGGCGCACTGGCCGTTGCGCTGCACGGTCTCCACCACCGGCCAGGTCGCGGCCTGCCCGAACGGTGAACGCGCGACCATCGCCGACAGCTCCCGCTTCAAATCGACTTTCGCCTCGGCCAGCAACTGCACGCCGTGCGCGAGCTGGTCGGTGACCAACTGCTCGGCCTCGGCGGCGTCGGCGGGCATCCACACCCCGCGCCCGTCGTAACCACCGCGCACGGCCTTGAGCACGAACGGCCAGCCGTGCTCGTCGCCGAAGGCGATCGCGTCGGCGGGCGCGGTGACCTCGACGAACGCGGGCACCGGCAGCCCGAGCGCGGACAGTTTCGTGCGCATGGCCAGCTTGTCCTGGGCGAAGATCAGCGCCTGCGGCGGCGGCGCCACATTCACCCCGTCGGCGACCAGCGCGTCCAGGTGCGCGGTCGGCACGTGTTCGTGGTCGAAGGTCAGCGCGTGCGACCCCACCGCGGCCTTGCGTAGCGCGGCGAGATCGTCGTGGCTGCCGAAGACCACATCGGGGGTGACCTGCGCGGCCGGGTCATCCGGCGAGGTCGCCAGGACGCGCAGACGCTGGCCGAGGGCGACCGCGGCCTGGTGCGTCATGCGCGCGAGCTGGCCACCACCGACCATCGTGACGGTGGGCATGGCAGACGGATCGAACGAACGTGCACTCACGTCGTGCAATGTTGTCATGTCGAAAGTGAATCTTTGCGACCGGTACACTCGGAACTCGTGTCAATCGTCGACGACGTGGTCAGCGTCCTTCCCCCGCGCCTGCGCGATATCGCGTACCGGTACCACGAGCTGATCAAGTTCGCCATCGTCGGCGCGACGACGTTCGTGATCGACAGCGGCCTGTTCTACCTCTTGAAATGGACCGTTCTCAGCGAGAAACCGGTCACCGCCAAGATCATTTCCGGCGTGGTCGCGGTGATCGCGTCCTACATTCTCAACCGGGAGTGGTCGTTCAAGAATCGCGGCGGACGCGAGAAACATCACGAGGCGTTGCTGTTCTTCGGCGTCAGCGGCGTCGGTGTGATCCTGAGCAATATCCCGCTGTGGATCTCGAGTTACATGCTGCATCTGCGCCAGCCCGATGTGAGCTTCCTGACCGAGAACATCGCCGACTTCGTCAGCGCGTTCGTCATCGGCAACTTCCTGCAGATGGCATTCCGGTTCTGGGCGATGCGCCGCTGGGTCTTCCCCGACGAGATGAGCGAGATCGCCGCCGAACTGGAAGAGCTGGTCGAAGGCGAACCCGAACACCTCGGCAGGTGAGTTCGCGGCTCAGCGCGGCTCGGTCAGCGTCGCCGTCGTCGCCCGGTTGACCTTCGAGCCGAGGAACACCGCGAACAGCGCGGGACGGCGCCGCTGCAGCTCCAGGCGCCCACCGTCGGCCTCCACCAGGGCCCGGGCCAGGGCCAGGCCGACGCCGGTCGATCCACCCGCGGAGAAGCCGCGGTCGAAGATGTGCGGCGCGAGCTCGTCGCGCACGCCCTCACCCTCGTCGGCCACCTCCACACAGATCAGCGGATCGCGTGAGCTCATCGTGGGGACCGTGCGCACCGACACCGTGCAGGTGCCGTCGCCGTGCATCAGGGCATTGTCGACCAGCACCGCGACCGCCTCACGCAACCGCGAACCGGTGATCGGGGCCCGCAGCGACTCGTCGCCGATCAGGCGCAGCTCGCGCCCCTCCTCGGTGAACGGATGCGCCCATTCCGCGACGACCCCGCGCAGCTCGGCCATCACCGGAACCGGGTCGCGGTCGGCGGCGTCCTCGTCGCGGGAGGCGCGGACCAGGTCGTCGATGGCCTCGGTGAGCCGGTCGACCTGCGCCATCGCCTCCTCGGCCTCGTGCACCACCTCGGGATCGGCGTGGGTGGACAACTCGTCCAGGCGCAGGCGCACCGCGGTCAGGCGGCTGCGCAGCTGGTGGGAGACATCGGCGACCAGCGCGTGCTCACGTTGCAGGCGCCCGGCGATCTCGACCGTGGCCGAGTCGAGCACATCCGAGACCCGGTCCAGTTCGGCGATGCCGTGGCGGCGCGGGTCGGGCCGGAAATCACCCATGGCCAGGCGGGCCGCGCGGGCGGCGACATCGCGCAGCGGGTCGGCGACCCGGCGCGCGGTCACCACCGCGACCGAGAAGGCGGCGCCGAGCGAGGCGAGCACCGCCAGCGCGACCGCGGCGACCGCCTGCTCCTGGCGTGCGTGCATGGGCCCGGCGGGCACCTCGAGCCGCAGCGAACCCGAGGTGCCCATGGACAGCGATTCGACCAGCGGATCGTCGACATGCTCGACACCGATATCGGTGCGCGCGGCATTGTCGTGCGGGGCCGGATAGACGATCGTGAGCTTGCCGCCCTCGGGGACCAGCGCGCGCATCGGGCGCACGTCCAGCCCGCCCTGGACGGTGCCCGCGCCGCCCTCCTGGGAGATCACCTCGGCGGCGACGCGTTCCAGGCGGCTCTGCAGATCGTTGCGGGTGATGTCCTCGACCCACAGCCAGGCGGTGTAGATCAGCGGGACGCCGAGCACCACCGTGGTGATGGTGAGCACGGTCAGGATCGAGCGCAGGATGCGGCGGCGCACCGACCCGTCAGCCTCGGCTCGCGCCGGCGGGCGCGTCGGTGTTGAGCCGGAACCCGACACCGCGCACGGTGACGATGCGGCGTTCGGCCATCGGCCCCTCGTCGCCGATCTTGCGGCGCAACCAGGACATGTGCATGTCCAGGGTCTTGGAGCCGCGCAGGTCGGCATCACCCCAGACCTCACGCAGGATGGTCTCGCGCGGCACCACCTGACCGGCCCGGTCGATGAGCACCTTGAGCAGCTCGTACTCCTTGTTGGCCAGGTTCACCTCGGCCCCGTTGACCAGCACGCGGCGCGCGGCGGGCTCGAGCCGGATCCCGCCGACCTCCACCGCGTCGTCGCCGATTCCGCTGCGCCGCAACAGGGCTCGTACCCGGGCCAGCAGCTCGGCCAGCCGGAACGGCTTGCCGACATAGTCGTCGGCGCCCGCGTCGAGGCCGACCACGAAGTCGACCTCGTCGGTGCGGGCGGTGAGCATCAGCACGGCCAGATCGGCGCCACTGGCCCGCACCTGCCTGCACACCTCGAGCCCGTCCATGCCGGGCAGGCCGAGGTCGAGGATGAGCAGGTCGTGGTCACCTTCGAGGGCACGGCGCAGCACGGCGGGACCGAACCGTTCGACGGTGACGGTGTAGCCCTCCCGCCCCAGCGCCCGGGACAGGGGTGCGGCGATCGCCTCGTCGTCTTCGGCCAGCAGTACTGCGGTCATGTGCCCAGATTAGGTGGTCGGGACCGGTGCGGGCGGACAGCTCACCGATACCCGCTGCCCCAATGCTGGTCGTTGTGGCCGCGGTCGGCCTCGAAGACCTGGTGGTAGAGCAGCGAGTGCACCTGCTGCACCTGGGGGATGTCGTCGTATTCGAGCGGCTCCTCCGAGGAGGACCCGATGATCAGTGTGCCGGTGCCCAGTACCCGGTCGAAGACGCCGTGGCGGAACTGCACGCTGGAGATACGGCTGAGCGGGATATCGATGCCGGTGTGGGTGAGCACGCCCTGGCGCACCAGCACGCGCCTGCCGGTGACAATGAAATGCGTCGACTTCCACGCGATCACCCGCGCCACCACCCGCCAGCCGAGGACCGCCAGCCAGGCCAGCCCGATCAGCAGCAGCAGCACCATGCGCACGCTGCCTTCGGTATTGCGCCAGGCGAGCCCGCCGAGGAAGCCGGCGAGCGCGGTCGCGACGATGAGTGTGACAATCGGCCAGACCAGCATCTTCCAGTGCGGGTGGCGGTGCAGGATCAGCTGCTCGTCGGGCGCGAGGACATCCTCCGGGTAACCCATGAACGCACAGTACCGCGCTGTGACCGCGCACAGCACCGCGCCGCGACGACGCATTTCTCGTGGCGACAGCTGAACAGATACTGTGGTTTCCACGCTAGATGCCAGGTTTTCCCCCATTCTGCTTGCTCGACACCAACAGTGGAGGCACGCGTGACCAAAGATCTGACGCAGCTCGAAATCCTCACCGCCCTCGAACCAGTGGCCGAACAGAACCTCAACCGCCATCTGTCCATCGCCAAGGACTGGAATCCGCACGATTACGTGCCGTGGGACGAGGGCCGCAATTTCGCCGCGATGGGCGGAACCGATTGGGAGCCAGGGCAATCCAAGCTCACTGACGTCGCCAAGGCGGCGATGATCACCAATCTGCTCACCGAGGACAACCTCCCGTCCTACCACCGTGAGATCGCCGAGAACTTCTCCCAGGACGGCGCGTGGGGCACCTGGGTCGGTCGCTGGACCGCCGAGGAGAACCGGCACGGCATCGTGATTCGCGACTATCTGGTCGTCACCCGCGGGGTCGATCCGGTGGCGCTGGAGGAAGCCAGGATGATCCACATGACCCAGGGCGCGCACGCGCCGGCGAACTGGGGCGGATTCCTGGTCAATGTCGCGTATGTGACGTTCCAGGAGCTGGCCACCCGGGTGAGCCATCGCAATACCGGTCGCGTCTGCGACGACCCGGTGGCCGACCGCATGCTCGCGCGCGTGGCCACCGACGAGAACCTGCACATGATCTTCTACCGCAACCTGTGCGCCGCCGCGCTCGACCTGGTTCCCGACCAGGCCATGCCCGCGATCACCAAGGTGCTCACCCACTTCCAGATGCCCGGCGCCGGCATGCCGAACTGGCGGCGCAACGGCGTGCTGATGGCCAAGCACGGCATCTACGATCTGCGCCAGCACCTCGACGAGGTGGTGCAGCCGGTGCTCAAGCAGTGGAACATCTTCGGCCGCACCGACTTCGGGCCCCGTGGCGAAGCCGCACGTGACGATCTGGCACAGGTCATCGCCAAGCTGGAGAAGGACGTGCTCAAGTTCGAGGAACAGCGCGACCGGCTGCTGGCCCGCGAACGCGTGGTCGCCGAGCGCGCTGCCGCGGGCGTCGCCGCCCGCTGACCCCGCCACCGGCGAACGGGCCCGGCGACCGCCGGGCCCGTTCTACGTCTCAGTACTGACCGCGCAGATGGCTGACATCGCCAGCCGAGACCGCCTCGTCGCCGATGAGCAGCCTGCCGGTGTCGTCGATGCCGGTGGCGCGGCCGCTGACGACCCGGCCGCCGGGCAGTTCCGCGCGCACCTCCAGGCCGATGGTGGCGCAGCGTGCGCGATAGGCGCCGGCCAGGTCCGCGGTGTCCCAGCCCGCACGCTCCCAGGCGGTGACGCGGCGGGCGAACTCGGTGAGGATCGCCGCCACCAGTGCGGTGCGGTCGGCGTCGGGCGCACCGGCCAGCGTCAGCGAGGTCGCGTGCGGCACCGGCAGTTCGGCCTCGGCCAGATCCACATTGAGCCCGATGCCGACCACCACCGCGGGCGCGGCACCGGTCGCGGCCACCTCGGCCAGGATGCCGGCCAGCTTGCGGCCGCCGAGCAGAACATCGTTGGGCCACTTCAGGTCCGCCGCGACACCGGGCGACTCGCGCAGCGCGTCGACGACCGCGACACCGGTCAGCAGCGGCAACCAGCCCAGCGTGGTGGGCGCGATCCCGGGCAGGCGAACCAGGATCGACAGCGAGATCTGCGCGCGCGGCGGGCTCACCCAGTTGCGGGCGTGCCTGCCGCGCCCGTGCACCTGCTCCTCGGCCAGCAGCGCCCGCGCGCCGGTACTCACCTCGCCGGCCAGCGCGACCAGATCGGCATTGGTCGATCCGGTCGACTCCACCACGTCGATCCGGTCGTAGAACGACGGTGCCGCCGCGGCGAGCGAGCTGCGCAGACGCGGGGTGTCGATCGGTGCCCTGTTCATTCCCGGCACGCTACCCGGCGGCCATCGTGAACGATCACGACCACAACCACCTGCGGTTTCTCTACTGACCGGTAGCCAAGACTGCCGTAGTGCGGGCGCGTGGCACTGGTTACACTCCGACCCATGACGAGTGTCCAGCAGCAGCCCGCCTCGGAATCGGCGGGCGCCCCCGATATCCACACCACCGCCGGGAAGCTGGCTGATCTGCGGAATCGGCTGGAAGAAGCGCAACACCCGATGGGTGAGGCCGCGGTCGACAAGGTGCACGCCAAGGGCAAGATGACCGCCCGCGAGCGCATCCTGGCCCTGCTCGACGAAGGCTCCTTCGTCGAGCTCGACGCCCTCGCCAAGCATCGCAGCGTGAATTTCGGCCTGGAGAACAACCGCCCGCTCGGTGACGGCGTGGTGACCGGTTACGGCACCATCGACGGCCGCGACGTGTGCATCTTCTCCCAGGACGTCACCGTGTTCGGTGGCTCCCTCGGCGAGGTCTACGGCGAGAAGATCGTCAAGGTCATGGACCTGGCGCTCAAGACCGGTCGTCCGCTGGTCGGCATCAACGAGGGCGCGGGCGCGCGCATCCAGGAGGGCGTCGTCTCCCTCGGCCTCTACGGCGAGATCTTCCACCGCAACGTGCAGGCCTCCGGCGTGATCCCGCAGATCTCGCTGATCATGGGCCCCGCCGCCGGTGGCCACGTGTACTCCCCCGCGCTCACCGACTTCGTGGTGATGGTCGACCAGACCTCGCAGATGTTCGTCACCGGTCCTGACGTGATCAAGACCGTCACCGGTGAAGAGGTCACCATGGAGGACCTGGGTGGCGCGCACACCCACATGACCAAGTCCGGCGTGGCCCACTACGTGGCCTCCGGCGAGCAGGACGCCCTCGACTACGTCAAGGACCTGCTGGGCTACCTGCCGAGCAACAACCGCGCCGAGGCCCCCCGGCACGCGCCGAGCGACCCGATCACCGGCGCGCTCGAGGACTCCCTCACCGACGAGGACCTCGAACTCGACACGATCATCCCGGACTCGCCGAACCAGCCCTACGACATGCACGAGGTCATCACCCGGCTGCTCGACGACGACGAGTTCCTCGAGGTCCAGGCCGAGCGCGCGATGAACATCATCTGCGGCTTCGGCCGGGTCGACGGCCGCAGCGTCGGCATCGTCGCCAACCAGCCGACCCAGTTCGCCGGCTGCCTCGACATCGACGCCTCGGAGAAGGCCGCGCGCTTCGTGCGCACCTGCGACGCGTTCAACGTCCCGATCATCACCCTGGTCGACGTGCCCGGCTTCCTGCCCGGCACCGGCCAGGAATACAACGGCATCATCCGCCGCGGCGCGAAGCTCCTCTACGCCTACGGCGAGGCCACTGTGGGCAAGATCACGGTCATCACTCGCAAGGCCTACGGCGGCGCCTACGACGTCATGGGTTCCAAGCACATGGGTGCCGATGTGAACCTGGCGTGGCCGACCGCGCAGATCGCCGTGATGGGTGCCTCGGGCGCCGTCGGCTTCGTCTACCGCAAGCAGCTGTCCGAGGCCGCCAAGAACGGCGCCGATGTGGACGCTCTGCGCCTCGAGCTGCAGAACGAGTACGAGGACACCCTCGTGAACCCGTACGTCGCCGCCGAGCGCGGGTACGTCGACGCGGTCATCCCGCCCTCGCACACCCGGGGCCAGATCGTGTCGGCGCTGCGACTGCTCGAGCGCAAGATGGTGAGCCTGCCGCCGAAGAAACACGGCAACATTCCGCTCTGAAAACGCGATATCCCGGATAGGCCGCGCACACTGGTTGCCAGGACGCAACTATTGATCGGCGCGCGCCTACCGGGAATGATCGCGGTTACCGCGCTGTGACGTCGAAGTAAGTGCAGGAAGGATCTGGCACTGTGACAACTGTGGCAGAAGAAGACGTGTTGACCGCCGCCGAGCTCGAGCTCGCCGTCGAACCACTCGTCGAAGAGGTCGAACTGTCTGTGAGCGCGGTTGCCGAGGTACCCGCGGAGGCCATCGGCGCGCCGATGTTCCGCGTCCTCAAGGGCTCCCCCACCGATCAGGACATCGCCGCGCTCGTCGCGGTACTCAGCGCTGCCGCCGCCTCGGCGCCGGCGGGCGGTCCCCAGGGACCGCTCGACAGCTGGGGCAACGCGACGCTGATGCACCGGGGCACGTCCCCGTTCTCGCCGTACGCGTACCCGCTGCTGTCGCACCTGCGCTGACCCGGGTGACCAGACTGGTTCTGGCGTCGGCGTCCCCGGCCCGGCTCGGGGTCCTGCGCACGGCGGGTATCGATCCCGTCGTGCGGGTCTCCGGCGTGGACGAGGACGCCGTCGCGGCGGCGCTGCCCGCCGACACCTCGGCGGCCGATGTCGTCGTCGCCTTGGCGCGGGCCAAGGCGCTCGACGTCGCCGCGACGATTCCCGAACTCGCCGACGACTGTGTCGTGGTCGGCTGTGATTCCATGCTGCACGTCGACGGGCAGCTCCAGGGCAAACCGCACACCCCCGAGGTGGCGCGGGCCCGCTGGGCCGCGATGGCTGGCCGTAGCGCCGACCTGCTGACCGGTCACTGTGTGCTGCGGATGCGCGCGGGCGAGGTCGTCGCCGAGTCGGCCGAGTGCAGCGGCACCACCGTGCATTTCGCGAAGCCGGGCCCCGACGAGCTCGACGCCTATATCGCCACCGGTGAACCGTTGCAGGTCGCGGGGGCGTTCACCCTCGACGGGCTGGGCGGCTGGTTCGTCGACCGGATCGACGGCGACCCGTCCAGCGTCATCGGGATCGGGCTACCGCTGTTGCGCAGACTGCTCGAAGACGTCGGTGTCGGTGTCACGCAGCTGTGGCGGGACGCGCGGGCCTGACGGCGCGATCATCCGCTCCTCGCCCGGCGCCGTGATCGGCGCGGGCGCGGAGGTCTCCTCGTCGTAGGTCAGTTCCAGCCGAGCGGTGCACAGTTCCGGTTCGACGAACGGGTGCAGCTGGACCCCGACCCGGCCCCGCGCGCCGTTGCGTTCGAGTACTTCCCGCATGAGTCCCAGGTGCACACCGCACACCACCTCGGCGTGCGAGCGGGCCAGTTCGCGCAGCGGGCAGGCGGTGAGATTGATCCCCACGTGCTCGGTGGTCTCCCCGACCGGGTCTTTCTCCGGCGCGAAGCCCAGTTCCGACATCAGCGACATGGTGATGTCGCGCGCGTCGGCCAGGGTCTCCACCGGCTGGCCGCCGACATCCATCCGGGCACCCCAGGCCCGGCCTGCCTCGACGGCGGCGGCGGAGCGGCTGATCGGATCGGGTCCGAGATGATCGGCGAGTACCTGCGCGAGTTCCTGGTATCCCACCGATCGCTGCACCGCGCGGTAGCCGATGCGCGGGCGGCCGCGGCCGCGGGGCGGCTGCTGGAACTGGCGCACCAGCGATTCGCGGGTGAGGACATCGAGATGGAAGCGGACAGTGGTGACGTGCTGTCCGGTGATCCTGGCCAGTTCCTGGGCATCGAGGGGTTCGGTGGCGCCACGTAGGATCGCGAGCAGTCGCCGCCGCGGCCAAGAATCGGACATAGCTCACCCCTCCTCTCCAGAGACTTTATCGGACGCAACTGCGCTTTATTCGTCCATTGTGTCGATTCGTGATGTGCCATCACACAATTACCATCGGCCGCGGCCCAGCGTCGGCCCGCACCCATCCAACTCGCGTGAAGGACCACACTGTGCCAGTCGCCCCGGATCCGCACCCCGCCTTCGGTTCCTATGCAGCCCCGCATCGATTGGTAACCACAGAATGGCTGTCCGCAAACATCGGCGTGCCGGGTTTGAAGATCATCGAGTCCAACGATGACATCCTGCTCTATGACATCGGGCACGTTCCCGGCGCGGTCAAGATCGACTGGCGTGGCGATCTCAGCGACCCCGTGACCCGCGATTACATCGACGGCCCCCGGTTCACCGCGCTCATGCGGGCCAAGGGTATCGACCGCGACGACACCGTGGTGATCTACGGCGACCGCGGCAACGCCCAGGCCGCGCACACCGCCTGGATCTTCACCCTCTTCGGCCACCAGGACGTGCGCCTGCTCGACGGCGGCCGCGACGCCTGGATCTCCGAGGAACGCGACACCACCTTCGACCTGCCCTCTCCGGTCGCCGGCGAGTATCCCGAGGTGACCCGCGACGACAGCACCGCGCGCGCGTTCCGCGAGGAGGTGCTCGCCCGGCTCGGCGCGCCACTGGTCGATGTGCGGTCGGCGCAGGAGTACTCCGGGGAGCTGGAGAGCAAGCCGCTCGACCAGGAGTACGCGGCGCTGCGTGGCGGGCACGTGCCCACCGCGGTCAACATCCCCTGGACACTGGCCTCCGGCGCGGACAGCCGATTCCGCTCGCGCGCCGAGCTCGACGAGGTCTACGGGGAGCTGGCGGCGCAGGATCTGGTCGTCTACAGCCGCGTCGGCGAGCGATCCAGCCACACCTGGTTCGTGCTGACTTTCCTGCTCGGCCGCAGGTCGGTCCGCAATTATGACGGTTCGTGGATCGAATGGGGGAACTCGGTTCGCCTGCCCGTCACCCAGGGCACCGAACCGGGCACCGCGAACCAGTTCATTTGAAACATGTTCACATCACAGGGGCCCGCGTAGTGTGACCTGCGACCTACTCGACAGTAGGGCTAGCCGAGTTCGAGCTGGGTTGGCACACTGCCTACACTCGCCCGAGACGAAAGTTGTCGATACCGGGCACGGGGCCTATACGGCGACCCGTCCCCCGACGCGACCAAAGAATGCACACAGGAGGCTTCAGTGCCCAGCCATGCCAGCGCACGGATCACGAAGGTACTCGTAGCTAACCGCGGCGAGATCGCGGTCCGCGTGATCCGGGCGGCCAAAGACGCGGGAATCACCAGCGTCGCGGTCTACGCCGAGCCCGATGCCGACGCTCCCTTCGTGAAGCTCGCCGACGAGGCGTTCGCCCTCGGCGGTCAGACCTCGGCCGAGTCGTACCTCGTGTTCGACAAGATCCTCGACGCCGCGGCCAAGTCCGGCGCCGACGCGATCCACCCGGGCTACGGCTTCCTCTCCGAGAACGCCGACTTCGCCCAGGCCGTCCTCGACGCCGGACTCATCTGGATCGGCCCCTCGCCGCAGTCCATCCGCGACCTGGGCGACAAGGTCACCGCGCGCCACATCGCCGAGCGGGCCAACGCCCCGATGGCCGCCGGTACCAAGGACCCGGTCAAGAACGCCGACGAGGTCGTCGCGTTCGCCAAGGAGTACGGCGTCCCCGTCGCCATCAAGGCGGCGTTCGGTGGCGGTGGCCGCGGCATGAAGGTCGCGCACACCATCGAGGAGATCCCCGAGCTGTTCGAGTCGGCGACCCGTGAGGCCGTCGCCGCCTTCGGCCGCGGCGAATGCTTCGTCGAGCAGTACCTCGACAAGGCCCGCCACGTCGAGGCCCAGGTCATCGCCGACCAGCACGGCAATGTGGTCGTCGCCGGTACTCGCGACTGCTCGCTGCAGCGCCGCTTCCAGAAGCTCGTCGAGGAGGCGCCCGCGCCGTTCCTGTCCGACGAGGTCCGCGCCGAGATCCACGCCTCGGCCAAGCGCATCTGCCGCGAGGCCGGCTACTACGGCGCGGGCACCGTGGAGTACCTGGTGCAGGGCGAGACCGTGTCCTTCCTCGAGGTGAACACCCGCCTGCAGGTCGAGCACCCGGTCACCGAGGAGACCGCGGGCATCGACCTGGTGCGTCAGCAGTTCGCCATCGCCAACGGCGAGGAACTGTCGATCACCGAAGACCCCACCCCGCGTGGCCACTCCTTCGAGTTCCGGATCAACGGTGAGGACGCCGGTCGCGGCTTCCTGCCCGCCCCCGGCCCGGTCAACGTCTACGCCGAGCCCACCGGCCCCGGCGTGCGCGTCGACTCCGGTGTGGTGCAGGGCAGCGTCATCGGCGGTCAGTTCGACTCGATGCTGGCCAAGCTGATCGTCACCGGCGAGAACCGCATGCAGGCGCTGCAGCGGGCCCGCCGCGCGCTGGCGGAGTTCCACGTCGACGGCCTGGCGACGGTCATCCCGTTCCACCGCGCGATCGTCGAGGACCCGGCCTTCGTCGGCAACGGTGAGACCTTCGACGTCTACACCAAGTGGATCGAAACCGAGTGGAAGAACACCGTCGAGCCGTACACCGCCGGCGCTCCGGTCGACGACGAGGACGAGGATCTGCCCCGGCAGAAGGTCGTCGTCGAGGTCGGTGGCCGTCGCGTCGAGGTGTCGCTGCCCGGCCAGTTCACCCTCGGTGGCGGTGCCGCCGGGTCGGCCGGTAACGGTGTCATCCGCAAGAAGCCGAAGGCGCGCAAGCGTGGCGGCTCGGGCGCAGGCGCGGCCTCCGGTGACGCGGTCACCGCGCCCATGCAGGGCACCGTCGTGAAGGTCGCGGTCGAAGAGGGCCAGTCCGTCGAGGCGGGCGACCTGATAGTGGTGCTCGAGGCCATGAAGATGGAGAACCCGGTCAACGCGCACAAGGCCGGTGTGGTCACCGGGCTGTCCGTCGAGGCGGGCGCCGCGATCACCCAGGGCACCGTCCTGGCGGAGATCAAGTAAGGCTGATCCGCCTCCCCGGGATTTTGCCGGTCGTCAGGTGTCTCCCGGGTATGTCCTCGGGCCGTCTGACCCGGCGTTGTCGCGGGCTGGACGTACCCGGCGAGTTACACATGTACTGACCAGATCAGTTGGTGCGTTGGTGAACGGGCATTGAAGACCCGCTGTCTGAGGCAGCGGGTCTTCTGCGTTTCGGCTTATCGTGGTCTGGTGTCCAGTAGTGCGCAGTCCGTTCCGGTAACCGTCAGCGAGGTCATCCGTGGCCGGTGGGCCTCCGGGCAGCGGTCCGACGGGCATCGGCTGGTGCTGGTGATCGAGGGTGGCGGCAGTCGCGGGGTGTACTCCAGCGGCATGGTGCAGGCCCTCGACGAATTGGGGCTCGGTGGCATCTTCGACGCCGTCTACGGCACCTCGGCGGGCGCGATCAACGGCGCCTGGCTGCTGTGCGGGCGCGCGGCGACCGGCATGCGGTCCTGGACGGACCCGGCGATCATGCGGCGCGCGATCGACCCGCGGCGGGCGCTGCGCGGGCGCCCGATCTTCGATCTGCACTACCTGATCCATCAGGTGTACGACGGGATCGAGCCGATGGACTTCCCGGCCATCCTGGCCAACCCGACCTCGCTGCATCCGATCGCCACCGACATCAAGACCGGGCAGTCGGTGGACCTGCGCCCCCACATCGTCGACAAAACCACGCTCATGACCGCGCTACGGGCCTCTGCGGGCCTGCCCCTGCTGGCCGGACCACCGGTCGCGCTCGGCGGCGGCAGCTTCTTCGACGGCGGCCTCACCGAGACCGTCCCGATCCGCTCCGCCGTGCGCGCCGGCGCCACCCACGCCCTGGTACTGCGCACCCGCCGCACCGACGAGCTGCGTCCGCCCGCGCCCCTGCTGCACCGGGTGGTCGGCGGCGGGTACATGCGCGCCATCGCCCCCGGCGCCTACCGCGCGTGGTCACGGCGGCCGGGTCAGCAGGCGATCGAGGACCGTTTCCTGGCCGACCTGGGCGACCGCGTCCTGCAGATCCACCCACCCGCCGCCGCGCCGCCGGTCGACAGCGCCGCCCGCGACACCGACCTGCTCGCCCGCGCCCTCGACCTCGGCCGCACCGCCGTCCACGCACTCCTCGGCAGCACCGTCCAACCGGCCTGACCCCAGCTGGTCAGTTGATCACCAGGCCACCAGGGAGACATCGCCCGAGAAGGAAAATCCCTCAGGGCCTGGTGATCAACTGACCAGGTCGATCGGCGGTTGGCCTGCCCTCTAGGCTGCTCGGTGTGGAACCGATCGAGATCAACGCGGGCGCCTGGTATCTGCGGGCGCTGCGGGCCGACGAGCGCATCGACGACCGGCCTGCGCTGGCCGACGGCGGCATCACCGATCCGGACTATGTCGCCACCCGGACGGCGCAGTGGGCCGACGAATCCCACTTCTCCTGGGCCGTGTGCGTGCCGACTACCGCGGAGCTGGTCGCCGAGATCGGCGTGACCCCCGGGCCGGGCGACACCGCGACCGTCACCGGGTGGGCCAGGCCCGGCGAGGACGAGGCGCTGGCCGCCGGGCTCGCCTCGGTCCACCGCTTCGTCGCCGGCGCCCTCGGGCTCACGGCCGTCTCCGCCTGACCGAGCCCTCGGACTCACCACCGTCTCCGCCCGACTGAGCCCTCGGACTCACCGCCACCTCCGCCTGACCGAGCCCCCGGACTCACCACCGTCTCCGCCCGACTGAGCCCTCGGACTCACCGCCGCCTCCGCCTGATCGAGCCCGCTCGCTCGTGGTGGCGTATCGGGTCGGCGCGTCGTGCTGCCCGGGACTAGATCCTTTCCCTGGTCAGCACCGCGTCCAGCGCGTCCACCGCGCGCGCTAGTTCCTCCTCGGTGACCGTCAGCGGCGGACGGAATCGGATACCGCGTTCGCCGCCGCCGAGCAGCAGCACATGCTGACGTTCCCGCAGGGCCGTCACCACCCGGTCGCGCAGATCCGTGGTGGCCAGCGTGATCGCGCACATCAGGCCGCGGCCACGTACCTCGCTCACCTTGTCCGGATGCGCGGCGGCCAGCTGGCCCAGCTGATCGAGCAGGAACGCGCCGAGCGGCCCGACCCGCTGGATCACCCGATACTGTTCCAGCACTTCGAGAATGCGGCGGGTGCGCACCATATCGGTGAGGTTGCCGCCCCAGGTGGAGTTGAGCCGTGAGCTCACCCGGAAGACATTGTCGGTGATCTCGTCGACCCGTCCGCCCGCCATGATGCCGCAGACCTGGGTCTTCTTGCCGAAGGCGACCACGTCGGGCTCCACCCCGAGTTGCTGGTAGGCCCAGGTCGTTCCGGTCATCCCGACACCGGTCTGCACCTCGTCGAGCACGAACAGCGCGTCGTTGGCGTGGCACAGCCGCTGCATGGCGCCCAGGAACTGCGGGCGCAGATGCCGGTCGCCGCCCTCGCCCTGGATCGGCTCGGCGATGAAGCAGGCGATGTCGTGGCGATGCTCGGCGAAGGCCTGTTCGGCCTGCGAGAGCGAGCGCGCTTCCAATGCGGCGATATCGGGTCCGGCGAAGGTGTGCGGGGTGTCGATGCGCGGCCAGTCGAACTTCGGGAAGCGCGCGGTCTTGATCGGGTCGGTGTTGGTCAGCGACAGCGTGTACCCGCTGCGGCCGTGGAAAGCGCCGGTCAGGTGCAGCACCTTGGTGCCGAGTTCCGGTGCGCGACCGTGTAGTTCGTTGTGCCGGGATTTCCAGTCGAAGGCCACCTTCAGCGCGTTCTCCACCGCCAGCGCACCGCCGTCGATGAAGAACAGGTGCGGGAGCCGGGGATCACCGATGACGCGGGCGAAGGTCTGGACGAAGCGGGCCATCTCGACGGTGTAGATGTCGGAGTTGCTCGGCTTGTTCAGCGCGGCGGTGGCCAGCTCGGCCCGGAAGCGCTCGTCGGCGGCCAGCACGGGATGGTTCATCCCCAGCGCGTTGGAGGCGAAGAAGCCGAACATGTCGAGGTAGGCGGTGCCGTCACGTTCGTCGATGAGCGTGCGGCCGTGCGACTTGTGCAGGTCGAGCACAAGATCGAAGCCGTCCGCGAGGATGTGCGAGGACAGGATTTCGTTGACCCGGTTGGCGGGGGTGACCGCCGCGCCGGGGCGCTCCAGTTCGATGGTCACACCACCGAGGGTACGGAAATATTTACGAAAGCTCTACGCAATGGCGGAACAATTACGAAGAATCGTTACCTGTCGTAGAATGTCTGCAGGATGATGGTGCTGCGCGTCCGCACATTGGCGGTGGCCCTGATCTCGGCGAGCAACTGCTCGAGATGTCGCGGCGAGGCGACGCGCACCAGCAGGACGTAACTCTCCTCGCCCGCCACCGAGTGGCATGCCTCGATACCGGGGATGTGCTGCAACAATGCGGGCGCGTCATCGGGCTGGGAGGGGTCGAGAGGAGTGATCGCGACGAACGCCGACAACAGGTGCCCGAGCGCCTCCGGGTCGACATGGGCCGCGTACCCGCGGATCACCCCGCGCGCTTCGAGTCTGCGCACCCGCGACTGCACCGCCGACACCGAGAGGCTGGCCTTCTCCGCCAGATTCGACAACGTGGCGCGACCATCGGTCATCAGTTCCCTGATCAATAGTCGATCGATGTCGTCGAGCTGGGGTCTAGCCGGTGTATCCGCCATCAGCGAAGGCTAACGCAGGACGGGGCTTGCGCGCGGAAAACTTCTTTCTGTTCCCCACCGAATTTCGCCGAACTTTTCCGTGAGCCCTACCAACGAGTAGAAGGTGAGCAAGATGACCGACACCGTGACCGAGCACTTCACCGAGCAGCTGTCACTGCGGGCCAGGGCGCTGCTGCACGGGCTCGGCGCGAGCCTGCCCGAGCCCGGTGACCTGCACGCCCGCACCCCCGTCTCCGGTGGTGTGCTGCTGTCACTGACCGCCGACACCCCCACCACCGTCGACGCCGCGATCGGCCGGGCCGCAGGCGCTTTCGGCGCCTGGCGCACGGTGCCCGCGCCGGTGCGGGCCGCGTTGGTGCGCAAGCTGGCCGAGCTGCTGGTGACCCATCAGCACGAACTGGCCGAACTGGTGACCCTGGAGGCGGGCAAGATCGGCGCCGAGGCACTGGGCGAGGTGCAGGAGATGATCGACGTCTGCGAGTTCGCGGTCGGCCTGTCGCGCCAGCTCTACGGCGCGACAATGCCTTCCGAGCGGCCCGGTCATCGCCTCATGGAGACCTGGCATCCGCTCGGTGTGGTCGGGGTGATCTCGGCGTTCAACTTCCCGGTCGCGGTCTGGGCCTGGAACACCGCGATCGCGCTGGTGTGCGGCGACACGGTGGTGTGGAAGCCGTCGGACACCACACCACTGACCGCGCTGGCCTGCCACACCCTGCTGCGCCGCGCGGCGGTCGAGGTGGGCGCGGATCCCGAAGTGCACCAGCTGGTCCAGGGTGGCGCGGCGGTCGGCGAGGCACTGGTCGACGACCCGCGCGTAGCCCTGCTCAGCGCGACCGGGTCGGTGCCGATGGGGGCGGTGGTCGGCCCGCGGGTGGCCGCCCGGTTCGGCCGGTGCCTGCTGGAACTGGGTGGCAACAATGCCGCCATTGTCGCGCCGAGCGCCGATCTGGAGCTGGCGGTGCGCGGGATCGTGTTCGCGGCGGCGGGGACCGCTGGTCAGCGGTGCACGTCGCTGCGCCGGTTGATCGTGCACCGGTCGATCGCCGATCAGCTCGTCGAGCGGCTCGTCGCGGCGTACAGCCAGCTGCCCGTGGGCAATCCGCTCGACGACGGCGTGCTGGTCGGGCCGCTGATCAACGAGCGCGCCTACACCGCCATGCAGGAAGCGCTCACCCGCGCCGAGGCCGACGGCGGCGAAAACCTCTGCGGTGGTGAACGAGTCGAACTCATCGGACCCGACGCCTATTACGTGCGCCCCGCGCTGGTGCGGATGCCCGGCCAGACCGGACTCGTGCGGGAGGAGACGTTCGCGCCGATCCTCTATGTGCTCACCTACGACGACATCGATACCGCGATCGCCCTGAACAACGATGTGACCCAGGGCCTTTCGTCGTCGATCTTCACCCTGGACCAACGCGAGGCCGAGCTGTTCCTGGCCGGATCCGATTGCGGCATCGCCAATGTCAACATCGGCACCTCCGGCGCGGAGATCGGTGGCGCGTTCGGCGGCGAGAAGCACACCGGTGGCGGGCGCGAGTCCGGCTCCGACTCCTGGAAGGCCTACATGCGCCGGGCGACCAACACCGTCAACTACTCCACCGAGCTGCCCCTCGCCCAGGGCATTCATTTCGGCTGATCAGCCAGCCGATTTCGTCAATCCGGGTGCCCCGTGTACAGTGGTGTTTACGACGCGGGATGGAGCAGCTCGGTAGCTCGCTGGGCTCATAACCCAGAGGTCGCAGGTTCAAATCCTGTTCCCGCTACTAGACGAAGGCCCCGGAGTTTCGGCTCCGGGGCCTTCGTTGCGTCAGTCCTCGCCCAGCCGCAGCGTCCAGTTGCCGCGATAGTGCAGCCGCACGATGCCCGCGGTCGCGACATCCATGCGCCAGAACGACTTCGGCGGCGCGTCGAGCACCACCAGCACGGCCGCGCGGATCACCGCCGGATGCGTCACCGCGACCGTGTCCCGGCCTGCGGAGGCGACCTCGGCCAGCCAGAACCGCGCCCGCTCCACCAGATCGGTCACCGATTCCCCGCCGTGCCCGCGGAATTGCGGATCGGTCAGCCAGGCGAACAGCTGATCCTGGACCAGCGACCCCATCTCGCTGCCCCGCCACGAACCGGCGTCGAGATCGCGTAATCGCTCGTCGGACTCGCCGGTGAGCCGCAACACCTCGGCGGTCTCGCGCGCCCGGCGTTCCGGCGCGATCAGCACCTGCGCGTCGGTCAGCGGGACCCGGCCGCGCACCGCCGCCCGGCGCAGGGCGGCCCGCCCCGACTCGTCCAGAGGTTCGTCGACAGGGAATCGCGCCTTACGTACCGCCTCGGTAAGGCCATGGCCGACCAGGTCGACTCTCAGCACCGTTTGCACGAGAGTTCAGGGTAGCTGCGGCCCGGAACGCGGTGTGACCCTGCACACCGTTCCGGGCGGCGGCCTCGCCGGGTTTGTCGGTGGGCCGGTGCACACTGAATGCCATGGACCGGTTCTCACCCGCTACCGCGCAGTGGTTCGACGGGGCTTTCCCCGCGCCGACCGCCGCGCAGCTCGGTGCGTGGGAGTCGATCGCGGCCGGGCAGAACACGCTGGTCATCGCGCCGACCGGGTCGGGAAAGACGCTCTCGGCGTTCCTCTGGGCGATCGATCAGCTGGCCAACCGCGAACCGCCGGAACCGGGGTCGCCTCGCGGGACGTCGGTGCTGTACGTGTCGCCGTTGAAGGCGCTGGCCGTCGATGTGGAGCGGAATCTGCGGTCACCGCTGGTCGGTGTCACCCAGACGGCCAAGCGGCTCGGGCTCGAACCGCCGGAGATCTCGGTGGGTGTGCGTTCCGGTGACACCACCCCCGCGCAGCGGCGGGCCATGCAGCGCACGCCGCCGGACATCCTCATCACCACCCCCGAGTCGCTGTTCCTGCTGCTCACCTCGGCCGCGCGGGAGACCTTGGCGCAGGTGCACACGGTGATCGTCGACGAGGTGCACGCCATCGCGGGTTCCAAACGCGGGGCCCATCTGGCGCTGTCGCTGGCCCGGCTCGACCAGCTGACCGAGCGGCCCGCGCAGCGCATCGGGCTCTCGGCCACGGTGCGGCCCGCCGAGGAGGTCGGACGGTTCCTGGTGGGGCCCGCGCCGATCACCATCGTGCGCCCGCCCGCGCCGAAGACCTTCGATCTGTCGGTGCGGGTGCCGGTGGCGGACATGACCGCGCCCGAGGACTCCGATCAGCCCGGCTCCATCTGGCCACACGTCGACGAGGCGATCGTCGACCTGGTACTCGGGCACCGGTCCTCGATCGTGTTCGCGAACTCGCGGCGGCTGGCCGAACGGTTGACCGCGCGGCTCAACGAGGCCTACGCGGCCCGCCTCGGCGAACCCGTCGACACCGAGCACGCGCCACCCGCCCAGCTCGGGCCGTCCACCGAGGTGATCCACGGTGCCGAGCACCTGCTGGCGCGTGCTCACCACGGGTCGGTCAGCAAGGAGCAGCGGGCCATCATCGAGGACGATCTCAAGAGCGGGCGGCTGCGGTGCGTGGTGGCCACCAGCAGTCTCGAGCTCGGTATCGATATGGGCGCGGTGGATCTGGTGGTGCAGGTCGAGGCGCCGCCGTCGGTGGCCAGCGGGTTGCAGCGGGTCGGGCGGGCCGGGCATCAGGTGGGTGAGGTGTCGCGCGGGGTGCTGTTTCCCAAGCACCGCACCGATGTCATCCACTGCACCGTCGCCGCCCAGCGCATGCTCGCCGGTGAGATCGAACTGCTGCAGATCCCGGCACACCCGCTCGACATCCTGGCCCAGCAGACTGTCGCCGCCTGCGCGCTGGAACCGATCGACGTGGACGCCTGGTTCGACGTCGTCCGTGCCACCGGCAGCTACGCCGCCCTGCCCCGCTCGGCCTACGAGTCCGTCCTCGACCTGCTGGCCGGGCGCTACCCGTCCGACGAGTTCGCCGAACTGCGCCCACGCGTGGTCTGGGATCGCGACGCGGGCACCCTCACCGGCCGCCCCGGCGCCCAGCGCCTCGCGGTCACCTCCGGCGGCGCCATCCCCGACCGCGGCATGTTCGCGGTGTTCATGGTGGGCGAAAAGGCCTCCCGGGTAGGCGAACTCGACGAGGAGATGGTCTACGAGTCCCGCGTCGGCGATGTGTTCGCCCTCGGCGCGACGAGCTGGCGGATCGAGGAGATCACCTTCGACCGCGTCCTGGTCTCCCCCGCCTTCGGCCTACCCGGCCGCCTCCCCTTCTGGCACGGCGACGGACTGGGCCGCCCAGCCGAATTGGGCGCCGCGCTGGGCGCATTCGTGCGATCGGCGGGCCAGGTGCCGGCCGACGATCTCACCCGCATCGTCGAGGGAATGGGTGCCGGTCGCTCGACAGCGGTTTCCACCACCGCCTCAGCGACCACAGATCCGCCGCCTGCGCTGCGAGTCTCCGGTGCGTTGCCCGAGACATCCGGATCGAACCACGGGCATTCCACCGACGAGTCGCCTGTGGGTGCGACGGAGGCCAGGCGGGCGCCGAAGGAAACCGAGCGGACGACGAACGACGGCCGGCAAGCACCGAACGACAGCCGGCAAGCACGAAGCACCGACCGGCAAGCACCGGGCATGGACGAGCGGGCACCAGGCGAGAACGGGCAGACGCCGGGCGAGGACGGACAGGCACCGAAGGAGCACAGGCACGCACCGGGCGAGAACGGCCGGGCACCGAACGACGCCAGGCGGGCACCGAACGAGAACGAGCAGGCACCGGGCGAGGCCGGGCAGACGCCGAGCGATCACAGGGGGGCGCGGGGCGACGCCGGGCAGGCTCCGGACGAGGACGAACAGGCACCGAGTGAGCACGGCCGGGCACCAAACGACGCCAGGCGGGCACCGAACGAGAACGAGCAGGCACCGAGCGAGGCCGGACGGGCGCGGGGCCAAGCCGGGCGGGCACCGAACGAGAACGAACAGGCACCGAGCGAGGCCGGACGGGCGCGGGGCCAAGCCGGGCGGGCACCGAACGAGAACGAACAGGCACCGAGCGAGGACGAGCAGGCGACGGGCGACGGGCAGATGCGTGGTGGTGCGAAGCGTCGGCGCGGGCGGGGTGGAGCCAAATCGGCTGTGGCTGAATTGAGTGCGGCGGCGGTTCGGCTTGATCAGATGGTGCGTGCGGCTGGGCTGGATCAGAATGCGACGGCGAATCTGGTCGGGTTGCTGGAGGAGCAGCGCACGGCGACCGGGCAGCTGCCGACTGATCGCACGTTGATCGTCGAACGGTTCCGTGACGAGCTCGGGGACTGGCGGCTGGTGCTGCACTCGCCGTTCGGTACGCCGGTCCATGCGCCATGGGCGCTGGCGGTCGGGGCGCGGTTGCAGGAACGGTTCGGGGTGGATGCGGCGCCGACGGCGTCCGACGACGGGATCGTGGTGCGATTGCCCGACACCACCGACGAACCGCCGGGTGCGGAACTGTTCGTTTTCGAGCCCGACGAGATCGACGACATCGTCACCGAACAGGTCGGCGGCTCGGCCCTGTTCGCTTCCCGGTTCCGCGAGTGCGCGGCCAGGGCATTGCTGCTGCCGCGCCGCGACCCGGGCAAGCGCGCGCCGCTGTGGCAGCAACGGCAGCGGTCGGCTCAATTGCTGGATGTGGCACGCAAATTCCCGCAGTTCCCGATCCTGCTGGAGACCGTGCGCGAATGCTTGCGCGATGTCTACGACCTGCCCTCGCTGCGCGATCTGCTGACCAAGGTGGCCCGCCGTGAGGTCCGGTTGATCGAGGTGGAGACCGCGAGCCCCTCCCCCTTCGCCAACGCGCTGCTGTTCTCCTACATCGGCCAGTTCCTCTACGACGGCGACAGCCCGCTCGCCGAACGCCGCGCCGCCGCCCTGGCCTTGGACTCCAGCCTGCTCGCCGAGCTCCTCGGCCGCGTGGAACTGCGCGAACTCCTCGACCCCGAGGTCCTCACCCGCACCGAACGCGAACTCCAGCGCCTCACCCCCGAACGCCGAGCCCGCGACCCCGAAAGCCTCGCCGACCTCCTCCGCCTCCTCGGCCCCCTCACCCCCACCGAAGCCGCCGCCCGCTGCGTCCCGCGCCCCGGAACCCCCACGGCCGAAGCGGATTCCGCGCACGCCGACACCAGCGAAACCACCGACCCGGATGCCGTCCCGACCGCCCGCAAGCAAACCCACTCGACCACTGCCGCCACAAGCGGCACTACCGACGCGGGTGCCGGCGCCGTAGCAGCCGGCCGAGCTGCCCGGATCGAACCTGCCTCGGATCATCGCGGCGCGTCGACCCTCGATGACAACCCCGGTGGAACGCGCGGCATCAGCGAAGCCGCCGAGAGCGACTCGGACGACGACCAACGTGCCCGCGCGGTGCTCGCTGATTCGGATGCGCCGGAGTGGTTCGCGGAGTTGCGGGATTCCCGTCGGGCGCTGGAGGTTTCGTTCGCGGGGCGGACGTGGTGGGTGGCGATCGAGGATGCGGCGCGGCTGCGGGACGCGCTCGGGGTGCCGCTGCCGATCGGGGTGCCGCAGGCTTTCATCGAGCCGGTCGCTGATCCGCTCGGTGATCTCGTCGGCCGGTATGCCCGCACGCACGCGCCGTTCACCACCGCCGACGTGGCAGCCAGGTTCGGGCTCGGGCCCGCGGTGGCGGCCACGGCACTGCATCGGCTGCTGGCCGAGAAGCGGGTGGTGGAAGGCGAATTCACTCCGCATACGGTGGGCACGGAATGGTGCGACGCGCAGATTCTGCGCCGCCTGCGCCGTCGTTCCCTGGCCGCGGCCCGGCACGAGGTGGAGCCGGTCGCCACCGCCGCGTTCGCACGGTTCCTGCCCGCCTGGCAGCACGTCGGCTCGGGCGAGCTGCGCGGCGTCGACGGTGTGGCCACCGTGGTGGAACAGCTCGCGGGCGTCCCGATCCCGGCCTCGGCCTGGGAATCACTCATCCTGCCGCTGCGGGTACGCGACTACACCCCCGCCATGCTCGACGAGCTCATGGCCACCGGTGAGGTCGTCTGGTCCGGCCACGGCGCCATCACCGCCCGCGACGGCTGGATCGCCCTGCACCTGGCCGACCAGGCCCCCTTCACCCTCCCCCCACCCGACGACATCGACCCCACCGACACCCAACTCGCCCTCCTAGCCGCCATGGGCGCCACCCTCGATCCCCGCCCCACCCCACCGGCAATCGACCTCGACGAGCCCACCCACCCACACCCCACCCCCACAACCGGCCGCCGGCCACCAGCGACACCCACCCGACCCACCGCTACCCCCGCCCAACATGCCCCCGCACCTCACACCCAACTACCCGCGGGAGCCAAGACGCCGGACCCCGAGTCGAACAGCGAAACCCGACCGGACGCCGACGATTCCCGCGGACCGGAAACCGACATCGCCGACACCCGATCGGGCGCCGATGATTCTCGCGGGCTCCGGGACTCGCCGCGACTCCCCCCGACTCTGAGCGGCGGTGGGGCCTACTTCTTCCGGCAGCTCGCCGATACCACCGGCCTCCTCGATGACAAGACCGTGGGTGATGCGCTGTGGCAGCTCGTGTGGGCCGGGTATGTCTCCGGTGACACCTTCGCCCCGGTGCGCGCGCTGCTGTCCGGCACCGCGCGCAGCACCACCGCGCATCGCACGCCACGCCGGGCGCCGCGTGGGCGCGCGTATCTGCCGCGCGCGGCCATGCCGACCCGTTCCGGGCCGCCGACGCTGGCGGGGCGCTGGTCGATCCTGCCGGAACGGGTGCGGGACAACACTGTTCGCGCGCACGCCACCGCCGACCAGCTGATCGAACGCTACGGTGTGCTGACCCGGGGTTCGGTGCAGAACGAGGGGGTGCCGGGCGGTTTCGCGCTCATGTACCGCGTGTTGACCGAATTCGAGGATCGCGGCCGGTGCCGTCGCGGCTACTTCGTCGACACGCTCGGCGGTGCCCAGTTCTCCACCACCGATACCGTCGACCGCTTGCGTTCCTTCGACTCCGACCGCACCACCTCCCGCGCCGAGGTCTCGCTGGCCCTGGCTTCCTGCGATCCCGCGAACCCGTACGGCGCCGCACTCCCGTGGCCCAAGGGTGATGCCGACGGCGGGCACCGGCCGGGCCGTAAGGCGGGGGCGCTGGTGGTGCTGGTCGGCGGCGAACTGGTGCTGTACCTGGAACGTGGCGGCAAGACCCTGCTCACCTTCACCGAGGACCCCGGCCTGCGCCGCGCCGCGGCGATCACGCTGGCGGGGCTGGTCCATGAGCGCCGGGTCGAATCGCTGGTGATCGACAAGGTCAACGGGGATACCGTGCACGGCAACACTTTCGCCGACTTCCTCGTCGAGGCGGGGTTCGCGGTCACGCCGCGCGGGCTGCGGTTGCGCAGGCAGGTGTAGCCGAATGCCCGAGGGCGACACCGTCTTCCGCACCGCCGAACGCCTGCGGACGGCCCTGGCGGGCACCACCTTGACCCGCAGCGATTTCCGGGTCCCCCGGTTCGCGACCGTGGATCTGGTCGGCGCCGTGGTCGAGGAGGTCGCCAGCTTCGGCAAGCACCTGTTCATCCGCACCGACCGGGTGAGCATCCACAGCCACCTGAAGATGGAGGGCGAGTGGCGGGTGTTCCACTGCGGTCAGCGCTGGACCAAGCCCCGGGTCACCGCCCGCGCGGTGCTGTCCAACGACGAGGTCGAGGCAGTGGGTTTCGCGCTCGGCAAACTCGAGGTCCTGCCCCGCGCCGAGGAACACACGGTCATCGACCACCTGGGCCCCGACCTGCTCGGCCCCGGCTGGGACCCCGCCGAGGCCCTGCGCCGCCTCACCGAATACCCCCGTCGCGCCATCGGTCTCGCACTGCTCGACCAGTGCAACCTGGCCGGCATCGGCAACATCTACCGCAGCGAGATCTGCTTCCTGCGCCGCGTCCACCCCGCCACCCCGGTCGGTGACATCCCCGACCTCCCGGCCCTGGTCGACGAATCCCACCGCGTCCTGCGCAAAGCCGCCCACGAACCACCGTGGCGCCCCATGGTCTACAGCCGCACCCGCCGCCCGTGCCCCCGCTGCGGCACCGCGATCGTCTCCCGCCTCCTCGGCGAGGACGACCCCGCCGACCGCATCACCCAGCGCGAACGCGGCATCTACTTCTGCCCCCGCTGCCAGCCCGAACCCACACCCCGCTGAGTCCCATTTCGCGCTGGGCTCGAAGATTCCCCGCCGATGCCAGGGTCCTGAACCGGCGAAATCGTGCAATTCGCTGTCCGCCAGTCGTTTTTCTGTCTGGACGGTGACAGATTGCACGAAAATGCCGATCCTCACCGATCCTGCGGCACCGGTTCGAGCAGCTGCGGGCGCGGTTCGGGTGCGGCGGCACGCAGGGCGTCGGCGGAGGCGTCGTCGGGCTGGGTCTGGGATTCGATCTCGGCGCGGACCCGGGCTTGATAGGTCGATACCTCGCGGTCGACATCGTCGGCGTCCCAGCCGAGGACGGGGGCGACCAGGTTGGCTACCTGTTCGGCGCTGTTCGCGCCGCGATCGGAGTACTCGATCGCGATGCGGGTGCGGCGGGCGAGGATGTCGTCGAGGTGCAGCGCGCCCTCGGCGGCGGCCGCGTAGACCGCCTCGACCTGCAGGTAGGACGGTGCGTCGGTGATCGGTTGCAGGAGTTCGGGTTTGCCCGCAGCGTAGGCGAGCACCTCGTCGACCAGCGAGCCGTAGCGGTCGAGCAGGTGTGTCATCCGGTAGGGGTGCACGCCGTACTGCTCGGCCAGCTGGACGGTCTGGTTCACCAGCGCGAAGTAGCCGTCGGCGCCGAGCAGCGCCACCTTCTCGGTGATCGAGGGTGACACCCTGGCCGGAATGTCCTGGGCCGCTTCGTCCATCGCGTCGGCGGCCATCACCCGGTAGGTGGTGTACTTGCCGCCCGCGATGCTCACCAGGCCGGGTGCGACGCGCGCGACCGCGTGCTCGCGGGAGAGCTTGGAGGTCTCGTCGCTCTCACCGGCCAGCAGCGGCCGCAGCCCGGCGTAGACGCCGTCGATGTCGGCGGGGGTGAGCGGGGTGACCAGCACTTCGTTGACCCGGTCCAGCAGATAGTCGATATCGGCCTTGGTGGCGGCGGGGTGGGCCAGGTCCAGGTTCCAGTCGGTGTCGGTGGTGCCGATGATCCAGTGCGCGCCCCACGGAATGAGGAACAGCACCGAGGTGGCCGTGCGCAGGATGATCGCGGCATCGCTGACGATGCGGTCGCGCGGCACCACGATGTGCACACCCTTGGACGCGCGCACATGGAATCGGCCCCGCTGATGCGACAGGCCCTGCACCTCGTCGGTCCACACGCCCGTCGCGTTGATCACCACGTTCGCGCGCGCCTCGCCGGTCCGGCCGTCCTCGGTGTCGCGCATCTTCACCCCGACCACCCGGTCGGCTTCGCGCAGCAGCCCGACGACCTGTGTCGAGGTGCGGATGACCGCCCCGTAATGCGCCGCGGTGCGGGCCACGGTCATGGTGTGGCGGGCGTCGTCGACCACGGTGTCGTAGTAGGTGACCCCGCCGATCATCGACCCGCGGCGCAGCCCGGGCGCCAGCCGCATCGCCCCGAGCCGGGTCAGGTGATGCTGTCCCGGAACGGATTTCGAGCCGCCCATGGTGTCGTAGAGGGTCAAGCCCGCCGCGACGTACGGGCGTTCCCAGACGCGGTGGGTCAGCGGGTACAGGAAGCGCAGCGGCTTCACCAGGTGCGGCGCCAAAGTCGACAGGGCCAGTTCGCGTTCCTTGAGCGCCTCCCTGACCAGCCCGAACTCCAGCTGTTCGAGATAGCGCAGCCCGCCGTGGAACATCTTCGACGACCGGCTCGAGGTCCCCGAGGCCAGATCGCGGGCTTCGACCAGCGCCACCGACAGACCACGGGTCGCCGCGTCCAGCGCGATGCCGGCGCCGACCACGCCGCCGCCGATGACCAGCACATCGAACTGTTCTTTCCCCAGCCGCTCCCAGGCGGCCCGCCGGTGCTCTGGCCCCAGCTGCCCCGGTCCGAGCCGGTCACGTTTCGCGCCCGCGACCAGTTCACCCGGGTGGAGGAACGGAAATTCCGGTGTCTGCGCCATGCTCGACTCCTCGCCGCCGACCGAAGTCCGGCCGGTCCCAGCCGACAGTGTCACCGACACCCGGCACGGGACCCGGCGTCGCTGCGTACCGGCTAAACGTAGCGCTCGCCGACGGCCGGGGCGCGCCAGGCCGCGGCGTGGCAGCGAAAATCGGGCACGGCGAAGCTGCTCGGGGCGGACCGGGCGACCGGTGTCCTCGGCTAACCTGCATCAATGCGTCGCTATGTGGCCGCCATCGATCAGGGCACGACTTCGAGTAGGTGCATCGTCTTCGACCGGCAGGGCCGGATCGTCGGAACCGCGCAGCGGGAGCACCGGCAGATCTTCCCGAAACCGGGCTGGGTGGAGCACGATCCGGTGGAAGTGTGGCGCAATACCGAATGGGTGCTCGGCGCCGCGCTGGGCAACAGCGGCTGCTCGGCCGGTGACCTCGCCGCGATCGGCATCACCAATCAGCGCGAGACCACGGTGGTCTGGGACCGGGCCACCGGGGAACCGGTGTACAACGCCATCGTCTGGCAGGACACCCGCACCGACCAGCTGTGTACCGAACTCGCGGGCGAGTACGGCCCGCAGCGCTACGCCGACCGCACCGGGCTGCCGCTGTCGACCTATTTCGCCGGGCCGAAGCTGCGCTGGATTCTCGACAATGTCGACGGTGTGCGCGCCAGGGCCGAGGCGGGCGAGCTCTGTTTCGGCACCATGGACACCTGGGTGCTGTGGAACCTGACCGGCGAGCACAGCACCGACGTCACCAATGCCTCGCGCACCATGCTGATGGATCTGCGTACCCTGCAATGGGATTCGCGGATCTGCGCCGAATTCGGCATTCCGGAATCGCTGCTGCCGCGGATCCGCAGCTCCTCGGAGGTCTACGCCGAGATCACCGCGGGCCCGTTCGCCGGCGCCCCGGTCGCGGGGATTCTCGGTGACCAGCAGGCAGCGACCTTCGGTCAGGCGTGCCTGTCGCCCGGCGAGGCCAAGAACACCTACGGCACCGGCAATTTCATGCTGCTCAACACCGGCACCACCCCGGTGTTCAGCAAGCACGGCCTGCTCACCACCGCCTGCTACCAGCTCGGCGACGCACCGGCGGTGTACGCGCTGGAGGGTTCCATCGCCGTGACCGGTTCGCTGGTGCAGTGGCTGCGCGACAATCTGGGCATCATCGCCTCGGCCGCGGACGTGGAACCGCTGGCCCGCAGCGTCGACGACAATGGCGGCGCCTACTTCGTGCCCGCCTTCTCCGGCCTGTTCGCGCCCCGCTGGCGCCCCGATGCGCGCGGTGTCATCGCCGGGCTCACCCGCTTCGTCACCAAGGCGCATCTGGCCCGCGCGGCCCTCGAATCGACCGCCTTCCAGACCCGCGAGGTCGTCGACGCCATGCGCGCCGACGCCGCCGCCCAGCAGCTCGACCTGGAGCTCACCACCCTCAAGGTCGACGGCGGCATGACCGGCAACGACCTGCTCATGCAGTTCCAGGCCGACATTCTCGACGTGCCGGTGGTGCGCCCGGTGGTCCGCGAGACCACCGCCCTGGGCGCCGCTTACGCCGCCGGCCTGGCCGTCGGCTACTGGACCGGCCTGGACGACCTGCGCGCCAACTGGACCGCCGACCACACCTGGACACCCACCCTGTCCGAGGACGAGCGCGTCCGGCGCTACGCCGAGTGGAACAAGGCCGTCGAACGCACCTACGGCTGGGTCTGAGCGGCGGTTTCAATCGGCGATTGAACTACCGATTGAAACGTGTTTCACTCGCAGGGTCGAGATGGCGCCGCCCGGGTGGGCGGCTGGTTGCGAGGAGTGGCAAATGGGTGGACGGCTGGCGGGTCGCGTAGCACTGATCAGCGGGGCGGCATCGGGGATGGGGGCCTCGCACGCGCGCGCCTTCGTCGCCGAGGGCGCCGCGGTGATGCTCGCCGACATCGCCGACGCGGCGGGCGAGCAGCTGGCCGCCGAGCTCGGTGCGCGGGCGGGGTTCGTCCACCTCGACGTCACCAGCGGTGCCGACTGGGACGCGGCCGTCGCGGCCACGGTGGCACGCTTCGGCAAACTCGACGTACTGGTGAACAACGCAGGCATCCTCGACGCGGGCCCGCTCGGCACCTACACCGAAAAGCAGTGGCAGAACATGCTCGCCATCAACCTCACCGGCCCGTTCCTCGGCTTGACCGCGGCCCGCGACGCCCTGGTCGCCGCCCGTCCGGCCGCGGTGATCAATATTTCCTCGGCGGCCGGAATCCAGGGCGTGCCGGGCGCACACGGCTACACCGCGTCCAAGTTCGGGCTGCGCGGGTTGACCAAATCGGCGGCCCTGGAACTCGCTCCGCTCGGTGTGCGGGTGAACTCGGTGCACCCGGGCGGCGTGCTGACACCGATGCTGGGCGCCGATGCCGACGCCACCCTGGACCGTGGCGAGAATCCACTGGCCCGGCTCGGCCTGCCCGCCGAGATCACACCGATGGTGGTGTTCCTCGCCAGCGAGGAGTCGAGCTATTGCAACGGTGCGGAATTCGTCGTCGACGGCGGCATGACCGCGGGCCGCGGGTGAGCGGCGAACGCGATCACCTGGAACTGGGCCGCCGGTAGCGGGTCCGGGCTGGGAATTCAGCTCGGCGGACGAGCTGCACTGGGACTACGCCCGCGACGAATGGCTGGCGCCGTGGCAGATCACCGGCGACCGCGTCGAGGTCGAGTTCCGGCCGCGCCCGCACCGACGACGGGCGGTGGCTGGATCTCGACGGGCTCGTCGGCTGGGCCGAGGGGGCACGCAACCGCTGGTGCGGAAGGTCCGGTCAGGCCGGCTCGGGTCCGGCCAGTGCGCAGGCGGTGCGGGTGAAGATCGACGGCATGCACTTGTTGCAGTGCGTACACAGCGACGACGTGTGCTCGTTCTCCTGGATGCGCAGCAGCAGATCGGGCTGACGTAGCAGGGCGCGTGCCATTGCGACGAACTCGAAGCCCTCGTCCATCGCCAGCTGCATCGTCTCCGCGGAGGTGATGCCGCCGAGCAGGACCAGCGGCAGCTTCAGCTCGTAGCGGAACTGACGGGCGAGATCGAGCATGTAAGCCTCGCGGTACGGGTATTCGCGCAGGAAGAACCGCCCGCCCGCGCGCATGCCCCAGCGCATCGGTCCGTGGAAGACCTTGGCAAAGGCCGAGCGGGGCGCGTCGCCGTGGAACAGGTACATCGGGTTGAGCAGTGAGCTGCCGATGGTCAGTTCGAGTGCGTCGAGGGTGCCGTCGGCTTCGAGCCAGCGCCCGATCTGCAGGCTCTCCTCCAGGCGCAGCCCGCCGATGACGCCGTCGTCCATGTTCAGTTTGGCCAGCACCGCGATCCGGCCGCCGACCGCCTCGCGCACCGCCTGCGCGACCTCGCGGGCCAGCCGGGCGCGGTTGGCCAGGCTGCCGCCGTAGCCGTCCCTGCGATGGTTCAGCAGTGGACTGAAGAACGAGCTGATCAGGTAGTTGTGCCCGAAATGCAGTTCGACGGCGTCGAATCCGGCCGATTCGGCGGTCAGCGCGGCCTCGGCGAACAGCCGGATGACGCGCTGGAGTTCGGCGGCGTCCGGGCGGACGGTGAACGCGTTGCCCAGCGGGCTGTACAGCCGGCTCGGCGAGAGCGCGGGCATCCGGTTCGACGCGGCGTTCGCGACCGGTCCCGCGTGCCCGATCTGCGCGCAGGCGGCGGCCCCTTCGGCGTGGATGGCCGCGGTGAGCCGCCGCAGACCGGGGACAGCTTCCGGACGCATCCAGATCTGGTGGCGATCGGTGCGGCCCTCCGGCGCGACCGCGCAGTAGGCCACCGTCGACATCCCGACTCCGCCAGCGGACGGCGCGCGGTGGTATTCGATCAGGTCGTCGGTGACGAGCGCGTCGGGCGTGCGGCCCTCGAAGGTCGCGGCCTTGATCACCCGATTGCGCAATGTCACCGGCCCGAGCTGGGCCGGGGTGAATACCTTGTTCATCATGACTCCTGGTCCGCGGACAGGCCGGCGGTGACGAACGCGCACAGCGTGGCGACCGTGCGCGCGGACAGCACCCGGTCGGCGGCCAGCGGTGCGCCGAACTGGCCGAGGATGAGATCGAAGGCCAGCATCCAGCGCGTGCGCGCCTCGGCCTCGGACATCGCGGGATACCGCCGCAGCAGCAACCCGACGAACGGTTCGAGGGAGAACCAGCGCGCGGTGAAGCCGAGGTCCTGGCGGGCGAGCACCAGCCGGGCCAGCAGCCGGATGTGCAGCCTGCCGATCGGGTCGGCGGCCAGCTCCGCCAGCGGATCGACCACCGCGGCCACACACTGCGCGACGGTGGCGCCACTGCGGTCGAGCCCGTCCATCGACGACTCCCACAGCGGCCCGAGCCGGCTCTGCAACAGGGCCGCGACCAGGGCTTCCTTCGACCCGAAGTGGTAATGCACAGCTGCCGGGTTCGCCTCGGCGGCGGCACACACCGCCCGGATCGACACCCGCTCGTACCCTGACTCGAGCAGCAGACGCTCCGCCGCGGTCAGCAGCTTCTCCCTGGTGGTGTGATCGACTTGTCGCACTCAGCCAGTAGAACACGTTTCAATCGCTGATTCAATCACTGATCCAACGGTGATCGCACGGGAACCAGGAACCACGGAATCGGCGAGCTGGCGTAGTCGTGCATTCGGTCGCGGTTCGGTCCGAAAAGTGGGCCCGAGGCGTGAGGATTGCACGTTCTCGCCACCCGGGGGCTACGAGTCAGGCAGCCGTGTCGCTGTCAGCGGGCGGCGGCCGACAGCCGGGAGATCGCCTCGGTGAGGGTCGCCTCGTCGGAGGTGGTGAAGCACAGGCGCATCGCGGAGCGGTAGGCATCGGAGACGGCGAAGGCGGCGCCCGGAACGTACGCGACACCGGCCTCCAGCGCGGCTGGCAGCAGCGCGGAAGTGTCTGTGCCGTCGGTGAATTCGGCCCACACGAACATGCCGCCCGCGGCGTCGGTACAGGTGAGGCGGTCGCCGAAGGTGGTGCGGACGGCGGCGACGAGGGCGCGGGCCCGGGCCGCGTAGCGGGCGCGGACCGACTTGATATGGGCGGCCAGCCATTCGGTGTCGGTGAGCAGGGTCGCGGCGGTCTGCTGGGTGAGGGCGGAGCCGCAGAGGTCGGCGCCCTGTTTGAGCAGTTCGACGGCGCGGCAGACGCGGTCGGGGGCGGTCATCCAGCCGACGCGCAGGGCGGGGGCGAGGATCTTGGAGACGCTGGAGAGGCGGATCACCTGGGACGAGTAGGCGGCCACGGGGGCTGGGGCGGGCTGGTCGAACCAGAGTTCACCGTACGGGTCGTCCTCGATGATCCAGAAGCCGTGCGCCTCAGCGAGTTCCGCGAGCCGACGACGCCGCTCGGGCGCCAGGGTGACACCGCCGGGGTTGTGGAAGTTGGACACGGTGTGCACCACGGCCGGGCGTTCACCGGCGGCCAGCAACTCCTCGAGCAGGTCGACGCGCAGCCCGTCGCCGTCCAGCGGCACCGCGGCGATCCGCGCGCCCGCGGCCCGGAACACTTGCAGCGCACCGACATACGCGGGATCTTCGACGATCACCAGCGCGCCGGGATCGAGCAGCACCTCGGCCAGCAGCGACAGCGCCTGCTGGGACCCGTGGGTGACGAACACCTCCTCGACCGGCACCGTCCGGCCGATGCGGGCCGACTCGCGCGCCGCGAGCACCGCACGCAGCGCGGGCCAGCCGGGCGACTCGGTGTACTGCAGCACCGCCGGGTCGGCCAGCGCGGCCGCGGTGGCGGCGGCGATCCGTTCGCCCGGCATCAGCTCGGCGTCGGGCAGGCCGCCGGCCAGGCTGATGATGTCGGCGCGCGCGGTGAGTTTGAGCAGGTCCCGGATCGCGGAGCTCTGCAGGCCGGCGAGTTTACCGGCCAGGGCAGGGGTGGTCAGCGACATGGGAACCTCCGGGAACGCCAGGGGACGTGTTTACCGACGATCGCATATCGCAAACCAGAATATGAAATTTGAGTCCCAGAAAGTGAGACGCTAGCGAGTGAAGATGTGCTTCACCTGCCACTTTCCATCGATGGTGGTGGTCATGATCACCTGTGGATAGGTGATCTGGGTGCCGTCGGGATGCCATTCGGTCAGGTCGACGTCGAACCGGTCCGGTCCGGTTTCCCGGATCTGCACGCAGTGTTTGGCGCCGACCGGGATCTTGCCGTCGATCGCTCGCTGCAGCCGGTCGGCCTGCGAGATGTCGCCCTCGGGCGAAGCGAACTCGCGCACCTTCACCCCGGAGCGCTCGACATAGAAGGCGTACTGGAAGCCGAGAATCGCCCGGGGACCCGAGGACGTGTCACCGGGGCCGTTACCCACCGTCAGCCCCTGCTCGGACACCGCCTGGCACTCGAAGCCCGGAATCACCGCCGACGTGGTCGGCGCCGCGGTGGTCCCCGGGTCGTCACCGCCTCGTTTGACCAGGCTGATCGTCGTCACCAGAGCCACCACGATCACGACAGCGGCGACGGTGCCACCGATGATCCAGGGCAGGCGGTTCTGCGTTTCCTTCTGCTCGCTGACCGGCGCGACCGGCGACTTCGGGGCCAGCCGGCGCGCGATCGGATCGTCGGCCCAGGACAGACCGGGCTCGGCGGGCGGTTTCGGCACACCGCCGTCGTCGTCCGGGCTGTTCCACCAGGCCTTGTCATCGTCTTTGCGCTCCGCGGCAGGCAGCGGCGCACGCGTCGTTTCCGGGGCGGGCACCCGGACCGTCTCGGGTGCCCGCACGATATCGGGCTCGGGATCCCGGCGCGGCGGACGTTCCCGCCGGATGACCTCGGTCATCTCACCGCCGGAAGCCACCGGCACCGAGTCACCGAACGGCGAGGCGTCCCGCCCACCCGGCGGCGGGGTGGCCACGGCATCGCCGAAGACCGAGGTCGGCGCGGACTGCGAACGCGGCGGCACCGGGCCACGCGGCGGCGCGACCGGCGGGCCGGGCGGCGCGGCAGGCTGATTCGGCGGCGGCGCGACCGGCGGCGGACCCGACACCGGCGCACCGAACGGACCGGCCGCACCCGCGGGCGGACCGAACGGGCCGGGCGCGGCGGGCGGCGCGGCGGCAGGCTGCCACCCGCGTTCGGGTAGCGCGCCCGGCGCAGGCGGCGGCGTCGCGGCGAGCGGTCCACCGAAACTGGTGGTCACATCGTCGACCGGCGGGCCGAAATCGCCGAAATCGTTCTCGTCACCCTCGGTGCCCAAGTCCAATCCTTTCCCCAGGACACACGTGTGGGGCGGTCGTCAGCCGACCGCCCCACACGTCGTAGGTGTGTGTCAGTACTGGAGCGAGCCACCCCACTGGGTGGTGACACCAGCGACGTGCACCGTCTGAAGCAGCTCCCCCGGCACCGGCAGTGTAGCCTTCGCCGCCGCTTCCATGGCGGCGGTGCCACCCGGCTGCGCCTTGATCCAGTTCTCGACCGCCGCCTTGGCCAGGTTGGCCTGGGTGGTGTCGAGGACGGTCACGGTGGTGTTGTCGGCACGGCCGTCGCCACCGTTGAAGGTGGTGACCTTGACCGAGTTCTCGCCGATGTACTCCACCGAGACACCGGCGTCACCGAAGCCGCCACCGGGCGCCCGGTAGCCGATGGTGCCGACGTAACCGTGCTCGTTGTTGTAGTGGTGGGTGTTGGCGAGCGCGCCGGGCAGCAGGCCGCCGGCATCGATCGTGGCACCGACCTCCTGGTGCGGGCCCTCCATCGCGACCACGGGAGCGGCCGGGGCGTTCGCCAGACGCGGCGCCTGCCACGCGGGCTCCTCGGGCTCCTGGATGAGGGTTTCCGGCGACTCGCTGTCGGAGTCGTCCCCGGCGCCCTGATCGGACGGCGCGGTCGGCTGGTTCTGCGACGGCTGCGCGGGGTCGGTCGTACCCGGCTGGGCCGGAGTGGTCCCGTCCTCGCCCGGCGTGGTGGCACCGGTCTCCGGGTGCACCGCAGGCTGGACCTCGGACTGACCGGGCACCGGCAGCGGCGCGGTGCGCGGCGTGGTGACACCGGGCTGCGACGGCGTCGGCTTGACCGGATCGCTTTCCGGCTCGCCCGGCTCCGGGCTGGTGACACCCGGCTGCGACGGCGTCGGCTTGGTCTCGCCCGGCTTCTCGTTCTCCGGAGTGGCCGGAGTGGCCTGCTCAGGAGTGGCCGTCTCCGGCGTCTCCTGGCTTTCGGTACCCGGCTGCGCAGGCGCCGGTGTCGCGGGGGTGGTCGGCTGGTCACTGGGGACCGCGCCGGCCGGCGCCGCGAGGAGAGTTGCCACGGCGGCCGCAGCAGCCAGGGGCAAGGATGTGCTGGCCATCGCTCGCTGCGCCCGACTCGGCTTACGATGCTTCACTTTTCGCTGTTCCCTTTCCCGGAGGGAGTCCCCCACTGCTCCACCACGCGACCTGAACAGATCGCGCCTCGGCGGTGAGTCAACCACACGAGCGCGAGACAGGCAACGCGGCAGTAGTTTTCATGACCGCCGCTGCCGTGAACAGCCGGGTCGTTCGGCAAGCCGGACATTTTGAAACCCGAAATACCAGTGATGCGTCTCACATTCGAGCGCGGGCCGGTCAGTCCAGATCGTCGTGGCGCATCAGCAAACGCCCGGCTTCGGTGACCGAACCGGTCAGCGACGGATACACCGAGAAGGTCTGCGCGAGATCGGTGACGGTGAGGTTGTTCTGCACCGCCAGCGCGATCGGCAGGATCAGTTCCGAGGCGATCGGCGCGACGACCACCCCGCCGATCACCACACCGGTCGCCGGGCGGCAGAAGATCTTGACGAAGCCGCGGCGCAGCCCCGACATCTTCGCGCGCGGGTTGGTGTTCAGCGGCAGCATCACCGTGCGCGCAGGCACCTCACCGTTGTCGATGGCGGTCTGACTGACCCCGACCGTCGCGATCTCGGGCCGGGTGAACACCGCCGAGGCCACCGTCTTCAACCGGATCGGGCTCACGCCCTCGCCCAGCGCGTGATACATCGCGATCCGGCCCTGCATGGCGGCCACCGAGGCCAGCGGGAGCAGGCCGGTGCAGTCACCGGCGGCGTAGATGCCGGGCACCGAGGTGCGCGAAACCCGGTCCACCCGAAGGTATCCGCCGCGATCGAGTTCGATGCCGACCCGGTCCAGGCCGAGCTCGGCGGTGTTCGGCGTCGAGCCGACGGTCATCAGCGCGTGCGAACCGGTCACCGTGCGCCCGTCGGACAGCTTCACCACGATGCCTTCGGCGGTGCGCTCCACCGCGTCGGCGCGCGCGTGCTTGACCAGTTCCACGCCGCGTTCGGCCAGCGCCTCCTCGAGCACCAGCGCGGCGTCGGCATCCTCGCCGGGCAGCACCCGGTCGCGGCTCGAGACCAGCTTCACCCGCACACCCATCTCGGTGTAGGCGGAGACGAACTCGGCACCGGTCACGCCGGAACCGACCACGACCAGCGTCTCGGGCAGCTCGGGCAGGTCGTAGAGCTGGCGCCAGTTCAGGATGCGCTCGCCGTCGGGTTCGGCGCCCGGCAGCACCCGCGGGCTGGCGCCGGTCGCGATCAGCACCACCTCGGCCTCGAACTCCTCGCTGCTGCCGTCGGCCACGGTCGCCTTGATCCGATGCGCCAAACCGGTTGCCGGACCGACCAATTCGCCACGCCCCGCCAGCACTTGCACACCGGCGGCCTGGAGTTTCGCGCGGATGTCGGAGGACTGGGCCAGTGCGAGCGCCTTGACGCGGCCGTTGACCTCGGGCAGATGGACCTGCGCCTGGCTGGCGTCGATGGTGATGCCCAGATCGCGCGCGCGGCGCAGATCGGTGCGCAATCCCGTCGAGGCGATGAAGGTCTTGGACGGCACGCAATCCCACAGCACACAGGCGCCACCGATACCGTCGGCGTCGACCAGGGTCACCGAAGCCCCGTGCTGGGCGGCCACCAGCGCCGCCTCGTATCCCGCCGGTCCGCCGCCGATGATCGCAATCCGTGCCACAGTCACGCTCCTGTGTTGTTGGCGGCGCGGGCGCCGCGGGTCGCGGGCCGGGCCGCGAAGGCTCGTCGGGCTCGCCCTTGTGGGGGTCACCTCGGGTGTCGATGTTCATCATTTCAGGTGTGCCGTGTCGGTATCGCGTCGGCTCGGTGAACAGGTTCGGCGTGTTCGCCGAGTGTGACGGTCAGCCGATCTGGGTGGGAGACGGGAATTCCGCAGCTGTTATTGGCTACAGTTCCTCAGGTGCCGATCTATGCCGCTTACGGGTCCAACATGGACTCGACGCAGATGCTGGAACGCTGCCCGCATTCGCCCATGTCCGGGACCGGGTGGCTGGAAGGTTGGCGCCTGACCTTCGCCGGTGACGACATCGGCTGGGAAGGGCCGTTGGCCACCGTCGTCGAAGATCCCGGCTCCCGGGTGTTCGTCGTGCTCTACGACGTCTCCCCCGAGGACGAGGAGAGCCTCGACCGCTGGGAAGGCTCGGACTTCGGTATCCACAAGAAGATCCGGATCCGCGTCACCGGCAACCAGGGCGAAGCCCGCCTGGCCTGGCTCTACGTCCTCGACGCCTACGAAGGCGGCCTCCCCTCGGCCCGCTACATCGGCGTCATCGCCGACGCCGCCGAAAAAGCAGGCGCCCCCGAGGATTACGTCCACGCCTTGCGCACCCGCAACAGCAAAAACGTAGGCCCCGGCGCTTGACCGCCTCTCCGCGATTTCTGGCCGGACTCGTCGGCCACTGACTGTAACGTCGGCGGCCGGCGGTTCCGGGGTGGGTGCGTCAGCCCGTTCCCGGTGAGTTACCCATGTCCTTCTGCGCTGCTGTTCACGCCTGCAACACGATATTCGTCAACGTCCGCACCCCCACCGCCAGCGCCCGCTCATCGATATCGAACGTCGGCTGATGCAGGTCCAGCTGATCACCGACCCCCGACCACACACCAAGCCTGGCCATCGCCCCCGGCGCCTCCTCCAGGTACCAGGAGAAGTCCTCGCCACCACCGGACTGCGGAGTGTCGGCCAGCGCGTCGGGCCCGATCGCCAGCACCGCGTTCTCGAACATCAGCGCCGAGGTCGGATCGTTGACCACCGGCGGCACCCCGCGCTTGTAGTTGAGCTGGTAGCGCACGCCGGTGGGCGCGAGCAGCCCGTCGATGATCTCGCGGACCAGCGGTTCCAGCATCAGCCAGGTGGCGTGGTCGCCGGTGCGCACCGTGCCGGTGAGCATGCCGGTCTGCGGGATGGCGTTGGGTGCCTTGCCCGCGCTGACCGCGCCCCACACCATGATCGTGCTGGTCCGCGGGTCGACGCGACGGCTGAGCAGTCCGGGCAGGCCGGTGATGACGGTGCCGATCGCGTACACCAGATCGCTGGTCAGATGCGGGCGCGAGGTGTGTCCGCCGGGTGAGTCGAGCACGAGTTCGACGGTGTCGGCGGCCGAGGTGATGGCCCCGGTGCGCAGCCCGACCTTGCCGACCTCGAGCCGCGGGTCGCAGTGCAGTGCGAAGATCCGGTCGACGCCGTCCATGCCGCCGGCCGCGACCACGTCCAGCGCGCCGCCGGGCATCACTTCCTCGGCGGGCTGGAACACCAGCCGCACCCCGACCGGCAGGTGCGCTTCGGCCTCGGCCAGCGCCAGCGCGGTGCCGAGCAGCACCGTGGTGTGCGCGTCGTGGCCGCAGGCGTGCGAGACGCCGGGCACGGTGGAGGCGAAGCTCAGGCCGGTGAACTCCTGCATCGGCAGCGCGTCCATGTCGGCGCGCAGGGCGATCCGCGGCGCGCCGGTGGGGCCGAGGTCGCAGAGCAGGCCGGTGCCGCCGGGCAGAGTCTGCCAGGTCAGCCCGGCTTTGGTGAGCCAGCCTGCGACGAATTCGGTGGTGGCGAACTCCGCGCGCGACAGTTCGGGGTTGGCGTGGATGTGTCTGCGCCATTGCACCAGGTCACCGGTGTGTTCGGCCAGCCACGCGTCGACGATCTCGGTTCCCGGCATCCCGTCTCGTTCGGCGTCCGGCATGGTCGGGACCACCGCGTTCGCGCGCGTCATCGGCTGGGCGGTCAGGCCCACCGATAGTGCGTCCTCGCCTGCGTGGGTGGTGCCCGGATGGCCGGAGATGCTCACCGAATGTCCTCCTGTCGTTCGACCAGAGTTTGCAACAACCTGTCCCTGTGTACTTCATCGCGTGCCGTCGCGACAGCGGTACGCGCGAGCGCGAGCGCGCCGTCGAGGACCGCACGGTCGGCCGAGGCGTTCACCGCGGCGGCGGCGAAGTCCGGCTGATGGGTGACCGCGCCACCGGCGTCGATGCCGATCACCGGGTGGATGCCGGGGATGACATTGGTGACGTTGCCCATGTCGGTGCTCCCGAGCGGCCGTGCGCCCTCGAGCTCGGGTGCGATCGGCATCCGTCCCAGGCCGGTGATCTGCGCGCGGTAGAGCGCCGACAGCATCGGATCGGGGGTGAGCTCGGTGTAGGTGGGCGCGAGCGTCCGTATGTCGTGAGTGCAGCCGGTTGCCAGGGCGCCCGCTTCGAAACACGCTTTCGCCCGGCGCATCAGGTCGTCGAGGGAGGCGGAATCGGTCGCACGGAGGTAGTACAGCAATTCCGCGCGGCCGGGCACGATGTTGGGGGCTACGCCACCGTCGGCGACTATACCGTGCAGTTGCTGGCCGGGCCGCAGGTGCTGGCGCAGCAAGCCGAGAGCAACCTGAGTGACGGTGACCGCGTCGCCGGCGTTGCGGCCCATTTCGGGCGCGGCGCTGGCGTGGGCCTCGCGGCCGTGGAAGGTGATCGCCAGGTCGGCCAGCGCCAGCGAGCGCGCGCCGACGATGTCGCTGGGGCCGGGGTGCACCATCATCGCCAGCGCGAGGTCGTCGAAGGCGCCCGCGTCCAGCATGAGCACCTTGCCGCCGCCGCTCTCCTCGGCCGGGGTGCCGAGCACGACGACGGTCAGGCCCAGGTCATCGGCGACTTCGGCCAGGCCGAGTGCGGCGCCGACGGCGGCCGCGGCGATGATGTTGTGCCCGCAGGCGTGCCCGATCTCGGGCAGCGCGTCGTATTCGGCGCAGATGCCGACGGTGAGCGCGCCGCTGCCGTAGACGGCGCGAAAAGCGGTCGGCAGTCCGGCGACGCCGGTGGTGATGTCGAATCCCCGCTCGGTCAGCGGGGCCAGGATCTTGGCGACGCTGCGCGTTTCGGCGAAGGCCAGTTCCGGTTCGGCATGAATCGCGTGCGAGAGCCCGATCAGCTCGGCCGAGGCCGCGAGGATCGCGGTATCGGATGCGGTGGCCGAGAATTCGCCGGTGCGCGAGGGTGCCATACCAACCAGTCTCGCATCAGTCCTGGTTCCGGGCGCACCGGCGAGCGGCTCAGTTGCCGAAGGGCAGGTTCTCCGGGGTGACCGGGGTGGCCAGCGCGGCCAGGGTCTCCGCGTGCAGCGCGGCCTTGATGATCGGGGTGATCGGCTTGCGCAGGCTGGTGAGCGCGGCGGCGCGCGCGATGGCGGCAGGCAGCACCTGCTCGGCGTCGGCCTTGGCGTCGACGATGCCGGCGGCGATGGCCTCGTCGGCGGCGTAGCGGTGCCCGGTGGTCATCGCCTGCACGCACACCTGGTTGCTCAGGCGGCCCTTGAGCAGCCCGTTCATGCCGACGGTGAAGGGCATGCCCAGGTGCACCTCGGGCAGCGACCAGAAGCCGCGGTCACCGCGCATCACCCGGAAGTCGTGCGAGGTGGCCAGCATGGCGCCCGCGCCGAAGGCGTGGCCGTTGATGGCGGCGACGGTGGGCAGCGGGAAGGTCAGCAGGCGGGTGTAGAGGGTGTGCACCCGGTCGAGGTAACCGTGGATCTTGTCCAGGTTGCCGAAGACCCAGTCGGTGTCGAGGCCGTTGCTGTAGTACTTGCCGGTCGCGACCGTGACCAGCGCGGCGGCACCCTCGGCGGCCTCGACCTCGTCGAGCGCGGCGTGGAAGGCCTCGATCCAGTCCGGCGAGAAACGGTTCTCGTTGTCGGTCTCCCCCTCGTTCCCGAGGTACAGGACGAACACATCACCAGAGCGCTCCAAATACGGCATGCAGGGAAGAATAAACCGCAGCTGAACCCCTACCTACTCGCGGGTAGGCGCGACCGCCGATGTCGCCGACCACCACCCCCGACCCCGAGGAGGGGCGGCCGCGCAGCGGCCGGTTCGCGGCCGGGTCGCCGGTCAGGTGCCGCGGCGTAGGCGACGAAGGAGCAAGCCGCGGTGCCTGACCGGCGGCCCTGGCGGGGCCGCGAACACGCGGCGCCCGCGCCGCTAATATCACAGCATGCTTGCCGAACAGGCCGCTCAGGCGATTGCCGAACGTACGGGAGTGCCGCGTCATCGCGTGGCCGTGGTGCTGGGATCGGGGTGGCAGGAGGCAGCCGCCGAGATCGGCGCGCCGCACACCTCGATCGCCATGCCGGAGTTACCCGGCTTCGGCCGACCCAGCGCGCAGGGCCACGGCGGCATGGTGCATTCGGTCTCGGTGAACGACACCGACGTACTGCTGCTGATGGGCCGCCAGCATCTCTACGAGGGGTACACCCCGCAGCAGGTGGTGCATCCGGTGACGGCCGCGATCGCCGCGGGCGCCGAGATCGTGCTGCTCACCAATGCCGCGGGCGGGATCCGGCCCGGCCTGCAGGTGGGTGAGCCGCTGCTGATCGCCGACCATCTCAATCTCACCGCGCGTACCCCGCTGGAAGGCGCGCGGTTCGTCGACCTGGTCGACGCCTGGGATCCCGGTCTGCGGGCGCTGGCCAGGGAGATCGACCCCAGCCTGCGCGAGGGCGTCTACGCGGGCCTGACCGGGCCGCAGTACGAGACGCCCGCCGAGATCCGCATGCTGGCCACCCTCGGCGCCGACCTGGTCGGCATGTCGACGGTGCTCGAGGCGATCGAGGCGCGCTCGCGCGGGGCCAGGGTGCTCGGCATCTCGCTGGTCACCAACCTCGCCGCTGGCGTGACCGGTCAGCCCCTCTCGCACGCCGAGGTACTGGCCGAGGGGCAGGCCGCCGCGCCCCGGTTGGGCAAGTTGCTGCGCGGCATTCTGGAGCGGGTGTAGATGCTGCGCTTCGGGACGGCGGGCCTGCGCGGACCGCTGCGGGACGGTCCGGACGGGATGAACGTGGGCACGGTGTCGCGGGCGACGGCCGGGCTGGCGGACTGGCTGCGCGGGCGGTGTCTGGGTGGCGGCGCGGTCGTGGTCGGGCGCGACGCCCGGCACGGGTCGGCCGAGTTCGCCACCGCGACGGCCGAGATCTTCACCGCCGCCGGCTTCCCGGTGACGCTGCTGCCCGAACCGGTGCCGACCCCGGTGGTGGCGTTCGCGGTGCGCGAACTCGGCGCGGTGGCCGGGGTGCAGATCACCGCCTCGCACAATCCGCCCGCCGACAACGGCTACAAGGTGTACCTGGACGGCGGTTCGCAGCTCATCGCGCCCGCCGACACCGAGATCGAGCAGTGCATCGAGCAGGTCGGCGAACCGATCGAGCGGGCGGCGGTGGCACCGTCGGGCGCCGAACTCGTCGACCGGTATCTGGCCAGGATCGCCGCCCTGCCCCGGCTGCTCGGCGGATCGGGTGAGCGGGCCGACGTCCGGATCGCGCTGACCGCGCTGCACGGCGTCGGCGGCGAGCTCGCGGTGCGCGCGCTGGCGGCGGCCGGGTTCGCCGATGTGCACGTCGTCGAGGAGCAGTACGCTCCCGACCCCGACTTCCCCACCGTCGCCTTCCCCAACCCGGAGGAACCCGGGGCCGCCGATCTGCTGCTGGCCCTGGCCGCGAAGGTCGACGCCGATCTCGCGATCGCCCTTGACCCCGACGCGGACCGCTGCGCCCTCGGCGTGCCCGGCCCCGGCGGCTGGCGGATGCTGCGCGGCGACGAGACCGGGGTGCTGCTGGCCGATTACGTGCTGCGCTCGCGGCCCGCCGATCCGCTGGTGGCGACCACGCTGGTGTCTTCACGGCTGCTGTCGAAGCTCGCGCGGGCGCGCTCGGCCCGCTACGCCGAGACACTGACCGGCTTCAAATGGCTGGCCAGGGCGGGCGATGGCCTGGTGTACGCCTACGAGGAGGCGATCGGTCACTGCGTCGACCCGGCCAGGGTCCGCGACAAGGACGGCATCTCGGCCGCGGTGGCCGCCGCCGACCTGGTCGCCCTGCTGACCGCCGAGGAGGGCTCGCTGCTGAGCGAACTCGACTCCTACGCGGTCGAATTCGGGCTGCACACCGGCGACCAGGTGTCGCTGCGCCTGCCCGACCAGGCCGCGGCATCGGCGCTGACCGCGGCCCTGCGCGCCGACCCACCCAGCGAAATCGCCGGTACCCCGGTGAAATTCACCGACCAGTCCCTGGTCCGCGGCCGGATGCGCACCGATGCGCTGATCTTCGAGGCCGAGGACTTCCGCATCGTCGTCCGGCCATCGGGCACCGAACCGAAACTCAAGTGCTATCTCGAGGTCGTCACCCCGGTCGCCGACGCCGCCGCCCTGCCCGCCGCGAGGGCCGCGGCCACCGCGCGGCTGCGCGCGCTCGCGGACTACTGCCGCGGCCTCGATACAGTCACCGGGTGACGGCACGACACTGCACCCACTGCGGCGGTACCGACCTACGGCTCGGTCTGCTCGAGGACACCGGCCAGCAGGCGAACGGCGAAAGCCGCTGGCTGGAAGGCCCGTTCGAGATCGGTTTCTTCGGCGGCAGGCGCCGCTCCCGCAAGACCGCGCGGGCGGTCGACGCCTACCGCTGCGCGGCGTGTGACCACCTCGAACTCTTCCTCGGCGCGGCGGACTAGGTCAGCGCGGGCCGAACTGGCGGTCGCCCGCGTCGCCGAGACCGGGCACGATGTAGGCGTTCTCGTTGAGTTTCTCGTCGATCGCGGCGGTGACCAGGCGCACCGGGTGGCCCGAATCGGCGAGGGCGGCAACACCTTCCGGGGCGGCGACCACGCAGACGGCGGTGATGTCGGTGGCGCCGCGGGCGGCCAGCAGGTCGAGGGTGTGCAGCATCGAGCCGCCGGTGGCGAGCATCGGGTCGAGGACGAAGACGGGCAGGCCGGCCAGGTCATCGGGCAGCGATTCCAGGTAGGGCACCGGCTGGTGGGTCTGCTCGTCGCGAGCGATCCCGACGAAACCGACGCGGGCCTGCGGCACCAGATCGGCGGCCGCGTAGACCATGCCGAGGCCGGCGCGCAGCACCGGGACCAGCAGCGGCGGGGCCGCCAGCCGGACGCCCTGGGTGGTCGCGACCGGCGTTTCGATCGGGGACCGCACGACGGGCGCGTCGCGCAGCACTTCGTACATCAGGATGCCGGTGAGGTCGGCCAATGCGTTGCGGAAGGTGGCGTTGTCGGTGCGGGCGTCGCGCAGGGTACTGAGCAGCGTCGCGGCGAGTGGGTGGTCGACAGTGTCGGTGCGCATGAAAAAACGATAGGGTCGCCAGGCGCCGCCGTGCGGCTGCTGGGGAAAATTTCGCGGACGTGGGAACCGAATGCGGCGTCGGTGCGTCCAAACTGATGAATGACGTACTCTGCCCGGAAACGTGAGGATTGGGGGAAGTTCGATGCGCAAGATGTCGGCCGATGCCGAGGGCATCATCGCCTACAGTGCGACAGCTGGGGTCATGTCGACGGACCTGGCGACGGCGGCAGCCGGTTCGGCGGCGGCCGCTCCCGGTCTGCTCGGCCCGGTCATGGGCCTGATCGGCGGTGACTTCGTGACCGCCTATTCCGCGGCGCACGCGGGCCACGTCGCCTCCATCGCCCAGCTCTCGGCGGTCATGGCGAGCATGGGCACGGCCACCGCCAGTGCCGCCACCACCCTGGTCGACACCGACCTCAACAACGCCGCCCCGCTCACCTCGGCGGCCGGCGATCTGGGTGCCGACGCATGATCGACCTCACCGGCCTGGCCCAGCCCCTGCTGGATCTGCTGTCGAGCTTCGGCACCGGTGTGCTCGGCACCGGCGGCGCCTCCGACGGCCTGCGCTCGACCTCGACCAACCTCGACCAGATCTATCAGCTCGGCCGCAACAGCATCAACCAGGTGAACTCGGCGTGGGACGGCCAGGCCGTCGACGCGGCCACCTCCAAGGCGCTGCGCGTGCAGACCTCCTCGGCGCTGCTGTCGGACAACGGCAACGAGATGGCGACCGTGGTCGACCAGGCCGCGGCCTACGTCGAGACCGGGCAGAAGGATCTCGACACCATCGTCAACTCCTTCCTCGCCGACGTCTCCGCGCTCAGCCCCACCCTCGGCACACCAGCCGGCCTGACCGCGGTGGTCGCCTCCGCGATCGAGCACATCGGCGAGGGCATGGGCGTCGTCGGCCGGGTGCAGGACGAGCTGGGCACCCAGACCGCCGCCATCCAGGAACTCACTCCCGCGCCGTCGAGCACCTCACTGGCGAGTGTGTCCAGCGGCGCGACCAACCTCGTGTCCTCGGCGAGCTCGGGCCTGCTGTCCACCGCGGCGAGCACGGGCAGTTCACTACTTAGCACGGTCGGGTCGTCGCTGTCGTCGGTGATGGGCTCGACCACTACCGACGGCTCCAAGACGACCACGCAGGGCACCACCACCAACAACAACGGCACCAAGACCAACACCGGGTCGTCCACCGGGTCCGACGGCACCGGCGTCAAGATCACCCTGCCCGACGGCAGCGTGGTCGAGGCGCCCAACGAGGAAGCCGCCACCGCGGTGCGCGCCGCGATCGGCGCCTGCGGCACCCCGTACGTCTGGGGCGGCAACGACCCCAACTCGGGCATCGACTGCAGCGGCCTGACCAAGTACGCCTACGGCGAGGCGGGCGTCGAACTGCCCCGGCTCGCCCAGGAACAGCACATCGGACATCCTCAGGTTTCCCCCGGTGACCTGCAGCCGGGCGACCTGGCCGTGTGGGACGGCCACGTCGCCATGGTGGTCGGCAACGGGCAGCTCGTCGAGGCCGGCGACCCGGTCTCGATCAGTTCCATCCGAACGGAGAACAGTGGTATGGAGTTCTACGGCTTCTACAGGCCTACCGAATGACCGGCGCGCCGATGCCCGAGGTTCCCAATGTGGAATCGGCGGTCAGCAGCAACCGATCAGGCACCATCTCGGTCCGCGCGACCAGCATGGGCCTGCCGATCGCGATCAAGTTCGAGCGCAGCGAATACCAGTACGGCGCGCAGGCGCTGGCCGATGAGATCCTGCGCCTGACCAAGCGCTCGACCATCGCCGCCGCCGCGCGCCTGCGCGAGGTCTACAGCGAGCAGGCAGGCATCCCCGATCAGCTGCTGGACCGGATGAACCTGCCGACCCGGCGTCAGGCGGTCGAGGAACTCGACCGCATCGACGACGCCGATACCGGTCAGACGAGCTGGATGAGGCCACTGTGAGCGCGGAAATGGACGCCCTGGTCGCCGGGGTGACGGGCAAACTCGAAGCGCTGGAGGCGGCGCTGTACGGGTTGAAGCAGGTCAACGGGCGTTTCACCACCGAGGACGGGCTGGTCACCGCCGAGGTGAACAGCGACGGCGCACTGGTCGCGCTGCGGCTCGACGAGGGCATCACCGCCCTCGCCCCCGCCGAGGCCGCCCAGCTGATCCTGACCGCCTGCAAACAGGCCACCGAGACCGCCGGCGCGCAGCGTTCCAACATCATTGCGACACTGAACGAATCGCTCACCGGAGCCGCCGCACAGCCCGACGGGCAATTAGCACCCGGGCCGGATAGTGCCCGGCGCTGAAGCTCGATAGGCTTCGCGTCATGGCTTCTGGAGACATCGTCCCGATCGAGCTCGGTCTGACCGATGGCGATCTCGTCACCCTGTGGGCACCGCGCTGGCGCGACGGTGACGACGAGTGGGAGGCGTTCCTCGGTCACGAGGACGACCTCTACGGTTTCGAGTCCGTGGCGGAGCTGGCGGCGTTCATCCGCACCAACTCCGACAACGACCTCGTCGACCACCCGTCGTGGGCGGTCATCGCCGGTTTGTCGGCCGCCGAGCTGGAGCCGGAGGAGAACTTCAGTTTCGATCTGGTCGCCGTGCCCGAGCTGGCCGCGGGCGACCCGGACGTCGAGGTCGTCGGCGAGCTCGAAGACACCCTCGCGATGGTGCGCAATATCGGCGAGGTGTGCGAGCTCGACGTGGTGACCGAGTTCTTCGGGAACAACCCGGTGCTCGACACCCTGGCCGGCGGTGTCCGCACCTTCGCCGGGCGCGAGGGCGAAGAGCTGTGGGACCAGGTCGGCGCCGCCATCGTCAAGAGCTGGGACGACGTGCTCGACGCGATCGACGGCGTGGTCACCACCCCCGAGGTCGACGCGGCCGCGGTCGCCGTCGCCGAGGCCGAACTGCTGGCCGCCGAGGAGAACGAGGTCGACGCCGACGACGCCGCCGAGGAGGACGAGGAGTTCGAGAACGTCGACCTCTCCGCCGACGACGAAGACGAAGACGAGTCGTTCTGGCACGAGGTCGGCATCGACCCGGTGAAGATCGTCACCTCCGACGGCGAGCAGTACACCCTGCGCTGCTACCTCGACGACGAGCCGATCTTCCTCGGCGACGGCCGCTCCATCACGGTCTTCGGCTCCGAGCGCGCGCTGGCGCGCTACCTGGCCGACGATCACGAGCACGAGCTGGCCCGGGTCTCCACCTTCGCCGACGTGCAGACCGCCGCGGTCGACGGATCCATCGAGGTCGAGGTCACCGACGAGAACGTCTACGTGCTCACCGGCCTGGTCGACGATCTGGCCACGGGCCCCCAGTCGGTCGATGTCGAACAGCTCGATCTGGCGGTCGAACTGTTCAGCGACGCCGCCGACTACGCCGACGACGACAGCGTGGAACAGGCGCTGGCGCCGTCGAACCCGCTCGGCTGGTACGTCTCCTACCTGCTCAACCCCGACCCGAACCGGATGGCGCCGAACCCGCCCTTCGCCGCGGAAGCCCAGCAGTTCCGTGACCTGCAGAGCGCGTTCGAGGCGCGCTTGGTCAAGGAATAGACCCAGCGACGGCAGGGGCGACGCCGACCGGCGCCGCCCCTGCCGTCGTTTCACCCGAGCAGCACCGCGTAACCCGGCTTGATCACCTCGTCGATGATCTTCAGCCGATCCGGGAACGGGATGAACGCCGACTTCATCGCATTGATGGTGAAACGCTCCAGATCGCTCCAGCCGTAACCGAAGGTGTCGACCAGCTTCAGCATCTCCTGGCTCATGGTGGTGTCGCTCATCAGCCGGTTGTCGGTGTTGACAGTGACCCGGAACCGCAACCGCGCCAGCAGATCGAACGGATGCTTGTCCAGCGAGGGGACCGCGCCGGTCTGCACATTCGACGACGGGCACAACTCCAGCGGCACCCGCGTATCGCGCACATAGTTGGCGACCAGCCCGAGCCGGGCATCCTCGATGGCACCCGGAACACTGATGTCGTCGGTGATCCGCACACCGTGGCCCAGCCGGTCGCAACCACAGAACGCGAGAGCCTCGTGGATCGACGGCAGCCCGAACGCCTCCCCCGCGTGAATCGTGAAGTGCGCGTGATTGGCTCGCAGATACTCGAAGGCATCCAGGTGACGGGTGGGCGGGAACCCGGCCTCGGCACCCGCGATATCGAAACCGCCGACCCCGCGATCACGGAAACGCACCGTCAGCTCGGCGATCTCCCGCGAACGGGCGGCATGGCGCATCGCGGTCAGCAGACACGTCACCCGGATGGCATCGCCGCGCTCGGCCGCGATCGCCTCGCCCTCCCGGAAACCGGCCAGGGTGTGCTCGACGACCTCGTCGAGACTCAGCCCCTTCTCCAGATGCTGCTCGGGCGCGAACCGCACCTCGGCGTAGACCACACCGTCGGCGGCGAGGTCGATCGCGCACTCCCGCGCCACCCGCCGCAACCCCTCAGGGGTCTGCATCACGGCGACGGTGTGGGCGAAGGTCTCCAGATACCGCTCCAGCGAGCCGCTGTCGGCGGCATCGCGGAACCACGCCCCCAAGCTCTGGGCATCCTGGGCGGGTAGTTCGTCGTAGCCGCAGTCAGCGGCGAGTTCCAGCACCGTCGCGGGCCGCAGACCACCGTCGAGGTGATCGTGCAGCAAAGCCTTCGGTGCGCGTCGGATCGAAGCAAGGTCAAGAGCCGCCGGTCCAGTCATGTAAGAACGGTAGCCGGTTCCGCCTCTCCGCGTTTTCTGGCCAGACCAAGTGCCGCGACCGATTCGTTGGCGGCCGGCGGAATCGGAGGGTCGAGTTAGCCCGTACCCGACGAGTTACCCATGTGCTCCCCCGCCTCTCCGCGTCTTCTGGCCAGACCAAGTGCCGCGACCGATTCGTTGGCGGCCGGCGGAATCGGAGGGGTCGAGTTGGCCCGTGCCCGGTGAGTTACCCATGTGCTTGCGAGATCTGTCGGGACGTGGGGGTGGGGGTGGGTCAGTCGATTCGGGCGAGGATCAGGGCGGCTGGGTTCGGTTCGGTGGTTGGGTTGATCGTCAGGGCGTCTTCGAGGGCGGTCAACGCGGTGGGGAAGGCTTCGGGGGTGTCGGTGTGCAGGGTTAGGAGGGGTTGGCCTGCTTGCACGGGGTCGCCTGGTTTGGCGTGCATTTCGATGCCGGCGCCGGCCTGCACGTTCTCGCCCTGGCGGGTGCGGCCTGCGCCGAGGTGCCAGGTGGCGAGGCCGACGGACATGGCGTCGAGGCGGGTGAGGATGCCGGTGGATTCGGCGCGGAGGATCTCGGTGTGGCGGGCTGTCGGCAGGGGGGCGTCGGGGTCGCCGCCCTGGGCCTGGATCATGGCGCGCCAGTGGTCCATGGCGCGGCCGTCGGCCAGGACGTCGGCCGGATCGATGTTCAAGCCCGCCTGGGCGACCATTTCGCGGGCCAGGGTGAGGGTCAGTTCGACGACATCGGCGGGGCCGCCGCCGGCCAGGACCTCGATCGACTCGGCGACCTCGAGTGCGTTGCCGGCGGTGCGGCCGAGCGGGGTGTCCATGGCCGTGAGGAGGGCGACGGTCTTCACCCCGGCGTCGCGGCCGAGTTCCACCATCGCGGTGGCCAGGTCCCGCGCACCGTCGACGGTCTTCATGAACGCTCCCGAACCGACCTTCACGTCCAGGACCAGCGCCGCGGTCCCCTCGGCGATCTTCTTGCTCATGATCGAGCTCGCGATCAGCGGAATCGACTCGACCGTGCCGGTGACATCGCGCAACGCATAAAGCCGCTTGTCGGCGGGAGCCAGGTCGGCGCCCGCCGCGCACACCACCGCGCCGATCGCGGGGTCGGCCAGGATCTCGCGCATGCGCGCCACGCTGACATCGGCGCGCCAGCCGGGAATCGACTCGAGTTTGTCCAGGGTGCCGCCGGTGTGCCCGAGCCCGCGCCCGGACAGCTGGGGCACCGCCGCGCCGCAGGCCGCCACCAGCGGGGCCAGCGGCAAGGTGATCTTGTCGCCGACGCCGCCGGTCGAATGCTTGTCGACGGTGGGGCGGGGCAGGTCGGTGAAGTCCAGCCGGCTGCCCGAGGCGATCATCGCCGCGGTCCACCGCGCGGTCTCGCGCCGGGTCATCCCGCGCCAGAGAATCGCCATGGCCAGCGCCGACATCTGCTCATCGGCGACGATCCCCCGAGTGAACCCGTCCACCACCCAGTCGATCTGCGCGTCGGACAGCTCGCCCCCGTCGCGCTTACCCGTGATAACCGATACCGCGTCCAGTGCCGCCATCCGGCCAGTTTTGCATGCGGATGCCGTCACGGCATGCGGACACCATTGGCCGACCAGCTGTCCCCACGGCTATCGGCACCACCCCGGTTCCCGGCACCGCACGGCATACTTCGCGGTTAACCCGGCGCGCGAGCAGCCCCGGCTCGTTACCTCACCCGCTGACCGGCCGCCAGATCGTCCGGCCCGAACGCGTACGGCAGCAGCTCGCTCAGCGCTTTGGGGCCCGCGACATGAGCGACGAGCAACTCGCCCCCACCATGCTCGAACAGCAGCTGCCGACACCGCCCACACGGCATCAGGATTTCGCCCCGGGAATCGGTCACCGAGACCGCAATGAGCCGTCCCCCACCCGTCGCGAATAAGTTACCGACGAGTACACATTCGGCACACAGCGTTAGTCCATATGAGACATTTTCCACATTGCAACCGCTCACAATTCGGCCGTCCGCCGTGAGAGCAGCCGCGCCGACCGGGAAACCCGAGTACGGCGCATACGCGCCAGCCATTACCTGAATCGCCTTGTCATGCAAGGTATTCCAGTCGATTTCGGACATCGCGAACCTCCAGCCGATCCCGCCGAACGCGTCGACGAACGGACCTTCGCACCAGTATCCGACATCGAGAAAGGTAAACCTAACTCGCTGGATTCGCACGCAACGCGCGGCACGCCGAATTAGTTCCGCGAAACAGAGAGGATTAGAGTCAGCCGAAGATCGGTTCAGGTTCCCGGCGGCGGGCCAGCGCTCGAGAACACAGCGCAGCCACCTGGGCATTTTGCCTCTCCACGCACGTCGGCGTCGGATCTGTGACCGGGTCCATCAACGACGTTGGAGGCACCGCACTCTATGACCACGATAGAAGCTCCGGCTCCGGCCCAGCCGAAGCGGAAGAGCCTGTACCGCGGCGACCCCGGCATGTGGTCGTGGGCGCTGCACCGGATCACCGGTGTCACGCTGTTCTTCTTCCTCTTCGTGCACGTGCTCGACACGGCACTGGTTCGGGTGAACCCCGACACCTACGACCACTCGATCGCGATCTACAAGAACCCCGTGGTCGCGCTGATGGAGATGGGCCTGGTCGTCGCCGTCCTGTTCCACGCGCTCAACGGCGTCCGGGTCATCCTGGTCGACTTCTGGTCGCAGGGCCCCCGTTTCCAGAAGCAGATGCTCTGGATCGTGCTGGCCATCTGGGTCCTGGTCTCTGCCGCCGGCATCGGCCGCCAGTTCTTCTACCTGCTGACGGAGCACTGATATGTCTGCACCTGTCCTCGGCAAGTCCTATGACCGCCCGGCCAGCTTCGACGCACCGCGCTCCCCGCGGGCGAACTCGAACAGCAACTTCGAGAAGTACGCGTGGCTGTTCATGCGCATCTCGGGCCTGTTCCTGATCATCCTGGTGCTCGGCCACATGTTCATCATGCTGATGATCGACGGTGGCGTGAACCGCCTGAACTTCGCGTTCGTGGCAGGCCGCTGGGCCAGCCCGTTCTGGCAGTTCTGGGACCTGTCCATGCTGTGGCTGGCACAGCTGCACGGCGGCAACGGTCTGCGCACCGTCATCGACGACTACGCCCGCAAGGACTCCACCCGGTTCTGGCTCAAGGCCATCCTCGTGGTCTCGATGATCCTCATCGTGAGCGTCGGTACGTACGTCATCTTCACCTTCGACCCCAACATCACCGGTTAGGAACAGGCCACCTCGCATGAGTGAATCCCGTCCGATTCAGGAGCATCGCTACGACGTCGTCATCGTCGGCGCCGGTGGCGCGGGTATGCGCGCGGCGATCGAGGCAGGCCCCCGGGCTCGCACCGCGGTCCTGACCAAGCTGTACCCGACGCGCAGCCACACCGGCGCGGCCCAGGGTGGCATGTGCGCCGCGCTGGCCAACGTCGAAGAAGACAACTGGGAATGGCACACCTTCGACACCGTCAAGGGTGGCGACTACATCGTCGACCAGGACGCCGCCGAGATCATGGCCAAGGAGGCCATCGACGCGGTGATGGACCTGGAGAAGATGGGTCTGCCGTTCAACCGCACGCCCGAGGGCAAGATCGACCAGCGCCGTTTCGGTGGCCACACCCGTGACCACGGCAAGGCGCCGGTGCGTCGCGCGTGTTATGCCGCCGACCGCACCGGTCACATGATCCTGCAGACGCTGTACCAGAACTGCGTCAAGCACGACGTCGAGTTCTACAACGAGTTCTACGTGCTCGACCTGGTGATGACCGAGTCCGAGCGTGGCCCCGTCGCCACCGGCGTCGTCGCCTACGAGCTGTCCACCGGCGAGATCCACGTCTTCCACGCGAAGTCGATCGTGTTCGCCACCGGTGGCTCGGGCCGCATGTACAAGACCACCTCGAACGCGCACACGCTGACCGGTGACGGCATGGCGATCGTGTTCCGCAAGGGCCTGCCGCTCGAGGACATGGAGTTCCACCAGTTCCACCCGACAGGCCTCGCGGGCCTGGGCATCCTCATCTCCGAGGCGGTCCGTGGTGAGGGTGGCATCCTGCGCAACGCCTCCGGTGAACGCTTCATGGAGCGCTACGCCCCCACCATCAAGGACCTCGCGCCGCGTGACATCGTCGCCCGCTCGATGGTGCTCGAGGTGCTCGAGGGCCGTGGCGCCGGGCCGAACAAGGACTACGTCTACATCGACGTGACCCACCTCGGCGAGGACGTGCTCGAGGAGAAGCTGCCCGACATCACCGAGTTCGCGCGCACCTACCTCGGCGTCGACCCGGTGACCGAGCTGGTGCCGGTCATGCCGACCTGCCACTACGTCATGGGCGGTATCCCGACCAAGATCCGTGGCGAGGTGCTGCGCAACAACACCGACGTGGTCCCCGGCCTGTACGCCGCGGGCGAGTGCGCGTGTGTGTCGGTGCACGGCGCGAACCGGCTGGGCACCAACTCGCTGCTCGACATCAACGTGTTCGGCCGTCGCGCCGGTATCGCCGCCGCGGAATACGCCGAGCGCACCGAGTTCGTCGAGATGCCGGAGAACCCGGCGCAGATGGTGCAGGACTGGCTGGCGCTGATCCTGTCCGACCACGGCAACGAGCGCGTGGCCGACATCCGCACCGAGCTGCAGTACTCGATGGACATGAACGCCGCGGTGTTCCGCACCGAGGACACCCTCAAGCAGGCCCTCACCGATATCCACGCGCTCAAGGAGCGCTACACCCGGATCACGGTGCAGGACAAGGGCAAGCGCTACAACAGCGACCTGCTCGAGGCCGTCGAGCTGGGCTTCCTGCTCGAACTGGCCGAGGTCACCGTCGTCGGCGCGCTCAACCGCAAGGAATCGCGCGGCGGCCACGCCCGCGACGACTACCCGAACCGTGACGACGTCAACTTCATGCGGCACACGATGGCCTACAAGGTCGGTCCGGAACTCATCTCCGATATCCGCCTCGACTTCAAGCCGGTGGTGCAGACCCGCTACGAGCCGATGGAGCGTAAGTACTGATGACTGCTGTAGCCGAACCCACCACGCAGAAGCCGGCGCCCGTTCCCGAGGGCTCGGTCATGGTCACCGTCAAGGTGGCCCGGTTCAGCACCGAGAACGACAAGGGCGCGTACTGGGATTCGTTCCAGGTGCCGGTCCTGCCGACCGACCGCTTCCTCAACGTGCTGATCTACATCAAGTCCTACCTGGACGGCACCCTCACCTTCCGGCGCTCCTGCGCCCACGGTGTGTGCGGTTCGGACGCGATGCGGATCAACGGTGTGAACCGACTGGCCTGCAAGGTGCTGATGAAGGACCTGCTGCCCAAGGGCGACAAGGCCCTCACCATGACCGTCGAGCCGATCCGCGGCCTGCCGGTGGAGAAGGACCTCGTCGTCGACATGGAGCCGTTCTTCGACGCCTTCCGTGCCGTCAAGCCGTACCTGATCACCTCGGGTAACGAGCCCACCCGCGAGCGCATCCAGTCCCAGCACGACCGTGCCCGCTTCGACGACACCACCAAGTGCATCCTGTGCGCCTGCTGCACCACCTCCTGCCCCGTGTACTGGAGCGACGGCAGCTACTTCGGCCCGGCCGCGATCGTGAACGCCCACCGCTTCATCTTCGACAGCCGCGACGAAGCCGCCCGCGACCGCCTCGACATCCTCAACGACGTCGAGGGCGTCTGGCGCTGCCGCACCACCTTCAACTGCACCGATGCCTGCCCCCGCGGCATCGAGGTCACCAAGGCCATCCAGGAAGTCAAGCGGGCCCTGCTCTTCGCCCGCTGAGTTCTCCGAAGCCCCGAAGGCCGCCTTCATCTTGCGATGGAGGCGGCCTTCGTCGGCTACGCGACTATTCCTGCACGAGATGAGCTTTCGCCTCGTCGTAGGTACCGCTGGGCGCGGCGGCGTCGCGGGTGTAGACCAGGTGCAGCACGCCGGTGCCGAAGGCCTCCGACGAGAGCAGGCGCAGCGGGATCGTCGTTCCGTCCTCGAACAGCCGCTCCCCCTTGCCGACTGCGATCGGGTGCACCAGGAGGTGGAGTTCGTCCAGCAGGCCGGCGGCCAGCAGTTGCCGCACCACCGATACCGAACCGCTGATGGCGATGTCGCCGCCCGGCTCGTCGCGCAGCGCGGCCGCGGCCGCGGTCAGTTCACCGTCGAGGCGCTCGGAGTTGCGCCAGGGGAAGTCCCGGTCGCGGTGGGTCACCACGAGCTTGCGCGCGTCGCCCAGCTTCTTCGCGAACACGGCGTCGGGTCCGCCCTCGGCTTCCCGGTCCGGCCACGCGCCGGCGAAGCTGTCGTAGGTGCCGCGGCCGAGCAGCAGGGTGTCCGCGCTGCCGAGCTGCGCGTCGACCGCAGCGCCCATGGCGTCGTCGAAGTAGGGGAAGTGCCAGTCCTGCGGGTCGCCGATCACCCCGTCGAGGGACATGAACAGGCCGGCGGTGATCTTCCTCATCGAGATTCTCCTCGTGTGAGCGGGTGCGGTGGGGTTGGTCATTGATAAGGACGGGACGGGGCCCGCGAACTCATCGCAGGGGTGATGTCGGCGGCAGTGCCGTTCACACCCAGGCGGCCAGAGTCCAGATCACCAGTACGGGCAGGGTGATCAGGTAGGCGATCGCGCAGTACCGGAATACTTTGTCGGCCATGAGGCCACCGTCGTGTCCGGTGAGCACGTTCAGTGGGTTGGTGGATTTGTTGTCGCCGCCGTCGTCCAAGGTCAGCGCGCACACCAGCAGCAGGGTGTCGGCGGCGATGAGCAGCGGCCAGACGGTCGGTGCGGCGGCGAATCCGGCGAAGATCAACGGGCCGAACGTGATTGCCGGGAGCAGGCCGAGCGAGAACCAGCTGAAAATGAGGTAGAAGATGGCCCACCAACCGAACGCTGTGAGCCGCAGGAGCAGCGCGACGGCGACGACGCCGACTTGGATGTAGCCCATCGACCGTGCCTCCCCGGATGAACCGACTGCGTATGCAGCTGATCAGCCAGGGTACTGGAGCAACGCACGATCGACTTCCCGTGTGATGGACCGAATCCCTGTCCTCGCCGTCTAGTAGTGCGCCGCCGCGGCCAGGACCGCGGAGCGGTAGGAACGGCCGAAGAGGATGGCGTGTACCAGGAGGACGGGGAGCTGGTGGAGGGGGATCCTGGTTCGCCAGTCGGCAGCGAGGGGGCGGATCTCGTTGTAGGCGGCGATGATTCGGGGTAGGTGGGGCGCGCCTCCGAAGAGGTGGAGGGTGGCGAGGTCGGTTTCGCGGTGGCCTGCGTGGGCGGCGGGGTCGATGAGCCAGGGCGTGTCGGCCTGGCCCCAGAGGATGTTGCCGGGCCAGAGGTCGCCGTGGATGCGGGACGGGGGTTCGGTGGGGGCGTCGATGTGGATGGATTCGACGACGGTGGCGTCGGCGGGGTCGAGGGCGCCCGCGTCGACGGCGAGTTCCAGGTACGGGAGGATGCGGTGCTCGCGGAACCAGGTGGGCCAGTCGTCGCCGGGGGTGTTGTCCAGCGGTAGGCCGGCGAGGAATCCGGCTCGAGTGGGGACACCCGGCGCGTCGGTGGCCGGCGGCGCATCGGCCGTGGGGGTCGCGTCGGCGGCGGGCCGCGCATCGGCGGTGGATGCTGCCGCGCCGAAGTGGGGTGCGCCCGCCCGGTGGGTGACGGCCAGCGCGGCGCCGAAGCGTTCGGCGGCGGCGAGGGTCGGCTCGGCGTGGTCGATCCAGGACAGGAGCAGCAGGTCGTCGGTGGCCGCGTAGACCTCGGGCACCGCGACACCTCCGGAGACCCGCAGCCAGTCGAGCCCCGCCGCCTCGGCGGCGAACAGTCCCGGAGGTGCTGACTCGGGGGCCGCGGTGGGTGGCGAGGAGACTCCGCCGGGCCAGGTCTTGAGGAACAGCTGGGTTCCGTCGTCGAGCACGATCCGCTCGGCGACCGCGATCGACCCGCCCGGGACCGGCGTGGTGCGCAGCCGTTGATGGGCCAGGAAGGTCGGCAGCAGGTGCGGGTGCGCACGCAGGAACGGCAGGTCCACCCGGATATCTTGACCGGCCCGCGCGCCCGTGGTCGCCGAACGAGCCGATTCACGCCGTCGCGGCAGATTATTAACAGGTATTACTAAACGCTGTTCACAAACTGGGGTCGGTGTGGTTTCATGGTCGTCGGAACGTGTTCCACATCACGTGCGAGTGCCGCGTGACGGACCGGAGGAGAGACCCGTGATCAGCCCGAACATCCCGGCAGGATTCGATTTCACCGATCCCGATCTGCTGGCGAGCCGACTGCCCGTCGAGGAGTTCGCCGAGCTGCGGCGCACCGCGCCGGTGTGGTGGTGCGCCCAGCCCGACCGGGCCAGCGGGTTCGACGACGGCGGATACTGGGTGGTGTCCAAACTGGCCGACATCAAGGACATCTCGAAGCGGCCGGAGGACTTCTCCTCACACGAGAACACCGCGATCATCCGGTTCAACGAGGAGACCACCCGCGAGCAGATCGACATGCTCGGCAACATGCTGATGCTGAACCTGGATCCGCCGCAGCACACCAAGATCCGCCGCATCGTGTCCAAGGGGTTCACCCCGCGCGCGGTGGAGGGCCTGCGCGCGGCGCTGACCGAGCGGGCCGAGCGCATCGTGCACGAGGCCAAGAAGTCCGGCCGCGGTGACTTCGTCGAACAGGTGGCCGTCGAACTGCCGTTGCAGGCGATCGCCGAACTGCTCGGCGTGCCGCAGGAGGACCGCCGCAAGATCTTCGACTGGACCAACCAGATGATCTCCTACGACGATCCGGAGTTCGAGGGCAACCACCACACCGCCACCGCCGAGGTGATGGGCTACGCCTGGAACATGGCCGAACAGCGGCGCGGCTGCCCGGCGGCCGATATCGTCACCCAGCTGGTGAACGCCGATGTCGACGGTGAGCACCTGGGCTCGGACGAGTTCGCGTTCTTCGTCATCCTGCTCGCCGTCGCGGGCAACGAGACCACCCGCAACTCGATCACCCACGGCATGAAGGCCTTCGTCGACAATCCCGAGCAGTGGGAGCTCTACAAGCAGCAGCGCCCGCGCACCGCGCCCGACGAGATCGTGCGCTGGGCCACCCCGGTGACCGCCTTCCAGCGCACCGCCACCCGCGACCTGGAGCTCGGTGGGCAGCAGATCAAGAAGGGCCAGCGGATCGGCCTGTTCTACAGCTCGGCCAATTTCGACGAAGACGCCTTCACCGACCCGTTCCGCTTCGACGTGCTGCGCGACCCGAACCCGCACGTCGGCTTCGGCGGCACCGGCACCCACTACTGTGTCGGCGCCAATCTGGCCCGCCTGGAGATCGATCTGATGTTCAATGCCATCGCGGACGCGATGCCGAATCTGCGCCAGGTCGCCGACCCGGTGCGGCTGCGGACCGGCTGGCTCAACGGCATCAAGCGCTGGGAAGTCGAATACGCTTGAGCCGGCGGCGAATCGAGGAGGGGGCCGGGTGACCGCGGAGCGAACACGGACCAGAGGCCGGGCACCCACGGTGACCGACCCCGACATCCGGCGCGTCGCGCGCACCCTGCTCGCCACCAACGGCCCCGACGGCGTCACCCTGCGCGCGATCGCCCGCGAGCTGGGCGTCACCGCCCCCGCCCTCTATCGCCACTACGCCTCGCGCGACGAGCTGGTCGAGCGGCTGCGCCTGGAATTCTGCGCCGACCTGGCCGCGTTCCTGTCCGCCGAGATCGACCAGCTGCCCGACGACAGCGCCGCGCAGTTCCTGGCCATCTGCCGTGGCTTCCGTCGCTGGGCGCTGGCCAATCCGCGCGAGTTCACCCTCGTGTTCGCGGCACCGTCGGATCAGCGCACGATCATGCGCCGCTTCGACGAGCCGTTCGGCCGCATCTTCCTGGCCGCCGCTGGCCGGCTGCTGGCCGGATTCGACATCGCCACCCCGCCCGGCGACACCATCCCCGCCGAGCTCCGCGACGATCTCCTCGACTTCCAGACCGAACTGCTCACCGTACTGTCGGAGACCGGCCAGAAGTTCCCCGCCGAGAAGCTCGATCTCGGCGCCACCTACCTCATGGTGCAGACCTGGGCCCGCCTGTTCGGCCACGTGACACTCGAGGTCTTCGGCAACTACCCCATCCCCTTCGCCTCCCCCGAGATCATGTTCGACGCCATGCTCGCCGACCTCGCCCACTCCGCGGGCTTCGACCGTCCCACCGGCTAGACCAGCGGCGCCGCGGTGGCCCAGCTGTCGCCCGCGATGACGACGTGGTCGAGATAGCGCAGGCCGACGGTGGCGGCCGCCTGCTGGAGCAGGGTGCTGGCGCGGCGGTCGTCGATGCTGGGTTCCGGGTCGCCGGAGGGGTGGTTGTGGACGACGGCGAAGGCGCGTCCGTCGTGGCGCAGGACGGTGTTGAGTATTTCGCGGACGGGGACGGCGACATGGTCGATGGCGCCCTCGGCGACGAAAGCGCGGTGGCGCAACCGGTTCTGGGTGTCGCAGATCAGCACGAGCAGCCGTTCCACCCGCGCACCGGCGAACAGCGGGAGCGCGACGGCGGCTATGCCGTCGGGGGCGGTGAGCTGGGGCAGCGCGTCGGCGCTGGTGCGCGAACGGGTGCCCAGGTGGAAGGCGGCGACCACCGTGGCCGCCTTGGCAGGCCCGATGCCCGCACGCGCCGCGAGCTCCTCCGGCCGCGCGGCCGCCAGTTCGGCCAATCCGCCGTAGTCGCCGATCAATTGGGCGGCGACCTCCAGCGCGGATCGGCCGCGAGTACCCTGCCCGAGTAGCAGCGCGAGCAATTCACTGTCGCTGAGCGCGTGCGGGCCGAGCAGGCGCAAGCGCTCACGTGGACGTTGCGCGACAGGCAGACTGGCGATCGGTACCGACATCGTTTCCCCCCGTGGATCGGCGACGACACCGATGATGCCAGGGGGCACCGACAGATTCGAGCTACCGCTCAGCCAACAGTCTCAGGCGGTCGATTCTGTGGTGAAGATCGAATCTGCCATCAGGCGCTCCAGATTGCGTAGTTGGCGTTCGTGCACCACGATGCGGCGCAGCGCCTCGTTGACAGTAGCGTTGCTGTCGGCAGTGCCCATGATGTCGGCAGCAGCGGCCAGCAGTTGCTGGTCCAGATCTATCCGCAGGGTTCGCACACATCCTCCTCGCCTACGAACGCAATCTTGCGTGATGGTCCGCGCGCGCGTGCGCGGATTCACCGGCTCGTTACCGAATCCGGCCTTCGCAACCGCACACAGCAAACCGGCCGCAGCGCGGTGACCTGCGACAGAATGCGTGGTGGAAAGCGCTGGTGATCGTCGGAATCAGGGCGGTGACCACGCCCGAACTGTGCAGTTTGCGCAGTTGTGCGCTTCCGTGTTGTCGCTGCGGCTCCGCGGTGCTTGCCTGGAAGCATGTTCACCGAGGCACAGCTGTACTCGCCGGTGACGCGCGAGCGCGACGGCGACGTGACGGTGCATCTGAGCGCCGATCACCCAGGTGTCGGCGACGAGCAGTACCGCGCGCGCCGCAATGCCATCGCCGCGCTCGCCCTCGACTACACACCGGGCGGGCCGACCCCGCATATCGACTACACCGACGACGAGCAGGGCGTGTGGCGGATCGCCTCGGCCGAACTGGCCCGCAAACACGCCGTGTACGCCTGCGCCGAGGTGCGCGACGCGGCGCGGCGCCTCGCGCTGCCCGGCGATCACATCCCGCAGCTCGACGAGGTGTCGGCCCTGCTCGGGCCGTTGACCGGTTTCAGCTACGTGCCGGCCGCAGGACTTGTCCCGCTGCGCGAGTTCTTCGGTTCCTTCGCCCAGCGCACCTTCCATTCCACCCAGTACATCCGCCACCATTCGGCACCGCTGTACACCCCGGAACCCGACGCGATCCACGAGATCATCGGCCACGCCACCCAGATCGCGAGCCCGCGCTTCGCCGCGCTCTACGAAACGGTCGGCGCCGCGGTCACCCGGCTGGACACCGATACCGCACTGAAATTCCTCGCCGATGTGTTCTGGTTCTCGCTCGAATTCGGGGTCGTGCGCGAGGCCGGGGAAATTCGCTGCTACGGCGCGGGATTGCTGTCGTCCTACGGCGAGATCGATGAATTCCGGCACGCGCAGCTACGTCCGCTCGATGTCGCCGCGATGGGCACCATCGCCTACGACATCACCCACTACCAGCCGGTGCTGTTCTGCGCGGATTCGGTGGACCAGCTCGTCGACGTGCTCGGCGAATTCTTCGCGACAATGGACGACGAGACACCGGCGCGCCTCGGTCATCATCCGCACGCAGTTTCTTAGCAAACTCCGAATACATTGTCACAGAACACAGTTCACAATTTCGCACATCTCACATGTTGAGATCCCGATGGGCATCGGCGACCGGTCGACTGTTACTTTCGACCGGTTCTTCAAGCTTTGCGAAAGGGTCGGGTAGACCGAAAATGACTGTGGACGTGACCGATACACATGCCGCCGAACCTGCGCCGGAAGCCCCGTTGTGGCTGCAGGGCCGGGAAGCGGTGATCGCCGCGGCGACACCGGACCAGTGGCGTGGCAACGTTCCCGACTACCACCTCAGCCACGAGGTGATCCCGCGTGAACGGGTCGCCGAGCACGCGCCCGGATCACTCGAGGAAATCGTCGAAGAGCTGGTGAAGGTCTTCGAGATGGAGGTCTCGCACAAGGCCGACCCGGCGACCTGGCTCTCGGTAGTGGCCGAGCAGTACCGTGGCCGCGTCAACGGCGGGGTCTGGCAGGACGCCGAGGAGTTCGCCCGGATCGGCAGCTACAACATCCTCATCGGCGACAACCCGTACTACGAGTCCGCCGACGAGACCTTCGAGTCCTCGCACAAGATCTTCCACACCGCCTTCCCCGGCGGCTTCTTCTGGGAGGTGCTCGAGGTGCTGTCGGGCCCGCCGACGGTGAGCTTCCGGTGGCGGCACTGGGGCAAGTACGACGGCGAGTACAAGGGCCACCAGCCCACCGGTGAGCAGATCGAGATGTTCGGCGTGACCATCGCGCGCGTCAGCGAGGACCTGCGCATCGTCGAGCTCGAGCATTTCTACGACAACAGCCAGCTGCTCGGCCCGCTGGCCCACGGCTGCCCGATCCAGCGCGGCAAGACGGAGTGATCAGGCCCGATCCTCGAACGGCAGGAATGCCAGGGCGCCGGTGACATTCATCGCCGGTGGCGGGCGCGATGGCGAGCATCGCGCCCGCGGCCACCCTGCGGCGGGTGCCGTCGGTTCCTCGCGTTGTGCCGGCGCGAAAGCTCGCTAGGCTGCCACGTGATGAAGATCCGTGAACACGGCGCGCGCGCCGCCTGCTCGTTCGGCGCGCTCGCCGCGGTCGCCGCCATCGCCGCAGCTCCAGCCATCGCCGCAGCTCCCGCCCTCGCCACCCCGCCCGCCGAGCCGTATGCCCCACCCACCAGCGGGTCGAGCACCACCACACCCCCGTTCAGCACCCCGAACACCGACAGCTGCCCGCAGCGGACACTGCCGCCCGCGCCGATCGACACCTCCGAGGTGCCCGCGCCGGGCGAGCCGACCCCGAGCCCGCTGCCGGTCCCCTCCCCCGCCATCGGCGGCGAACGGATGGGCGAATGCGGTGTCGTCACGCCCAAGGGCGCCCCGGCGCTGCCCGCCGACATCTCCGCCACCTCGTGGCTGGTCGCCGATCTCGACACCGGGCGGGTGCTCGCCGCCAAGGACCCGCACGGCCGCTACCGGCCCGCCTCCACCATCAAGGTGGCCCTGGCCATCGTCGCGCTGCGCGAACTCGACCTGGACAAGGTCGTCATCGGCACCCAGGCCGACGCCGATGTCGAAGGCACCCGCGTCGGCATCGGCCCCGGCGGGCGCTACACCAACCGCCAGCTCATGCAGGCCCTGATCATGTGCTCGGGCAACGACGCCGCCCACGCCATCGCCGCCCAGCTCGGTGGCGACGAGGCCACCGTGGCGAAGATGAACGACGTGGCGAAGTCGTTGCGCGCGATGGACACTCGCGCCGCCACCCCGTCCGGGCTGGACGGCCCCGGCATGAGCACCTCGGCCTACGACCTGTCGGTACTGTTCCGCGAGGCGATGAGCGTCCCGCTGTTCGCCGAACTGATCCACACCGAACAGGTCGACTTCCCCGGCTACCCGGCCGACCCGAAGATCCCCGACGACAAAGATCACCCCGGCTTCCCGATCGCCAACGACAACCAGCTGCTCTACAACTACGAGGGCGCGATCGGCGGCAAGACCGGCTTCACCGACGACGCCCGCCAGACCTTCGTCGCCGCCGCCGAACGCGACGGGCACCGGCTGGCCGTCACCCTGCTCCAGGCCGACGTCCGCCCGATCCGGCCGTGGGCCCAAGCGGCCCGGCTGCTCGACTACGGCTTCGCCCTCGACACCGACGCCCGGATCGGCAAACTCCCCGAGACCGGCAGCGCGGCAGTGCAACCCAGCGTGCCACTGGCCTCACCCCCACCGCGCGCCGACGGCGCACCCGATGTCGAACAGTCCGCGCACCAGGGCGCCCGGGTGGCCACGATGATCGGCATTCCACTGGTGGTCGTCGTCGCACTGCTGTGGGGACGCAGGCTGATCCGGCGGCGTTAGCGGCGCCTGCCCACCACCAGCAGCGCCAGCGCGGCCACCGCCCCGGCACCGAAATAGGCCGCGCCCGCACCGGTCGAGACACCCCGATCGACCACGCGCGGCCGGATCACCACCGGGTTCGGCGGGGCGATGCTCGCGGCGCGTTCGTTGTCGGCGGAGGTGGCCGCCCAGGCGGTCGCGAACAGCAGGATCCGGTAGGTGATGTAGCTGAACACCATCAGGCCGATGATCGAACCGAAGGTCGCCCCGGCCGGGCTCGACAGCACCATCTGCAGATAGAAGGCGGCGACCAGCTTGAACACCTCGAAAGCGATCGCCGCCAGCGCCGCCGCGCGCGCGGCACTGCGCAGCGAGACCGGCTCGCGCGGTAACCGCGCGATCATCCAGGCGAACACCGCCCAGGAGGCCAGCAGGCCGAGCGCGACCGAGAGCAGCGTCAGCAACACCCCCGCGCCGGTCAGATGGTCCATCCCCAACTGCTCGAGCACCTTCCGGCCCAGCCCGCCCGCCGCCACCGCCGACAACCCCAGCGAGACGGCGAACGCCAGCCCGAGACCGATCAGCGCGCCCAGATCGGAGAGCTTGCTGCGCCACCACGGCTTGTCGGGGCTCTTGCTCGCCCACTGCTCGGTGAGCGCGGCGCGCAGGTTGGCGATCCAGCCGAGACCGGTGTAGAGACCGACCAGCAGACCGAGCACACCGACCGTGCCGCGCGAACGAATGGCCTGGTCGATCAGGTCGTTGATCTGATCGCCGAAGGAACCCGGCACCGTCTCGACGACCTTGTCCTGCAACTCGGCCAGCCACTCCGGATGCCCCGCCAGCACGAAACCGGCCGCCGAGAAAGCGACCATCAGCAACGGAAACAGCGACAGCACCGTGAAATAGGTGATGCCCGCGGCGAAGAAGTTACCGCGACTGTCCTGGAACCGGCCGCCCGCCCGGACCAGATGATCCAGCCAGGGCCTGCGCCCGATCTGCTTCTCGACCGCGGCCGAGATGTTGTCGACGACCTGCATGACACGCGCCCCTTCAGCGAAAACCTCAGGGGCGCGACGGGTCAGCGAGTGAGGAAGCCTACCCGGTCGTACACCTGAGCCAGTGTGTTGCCTGCGATCTCGCGCGCCCGCTCGGCGCCCGCCGCGAGAATCCGGTCCAGTTCGGCCTGATCGGCCAGATACTCCTGCACCTTCTTCTGCACGGGCGTCACGAATTCGACCAGCGCGTCGGCCACCTCGGCCTTGAGATCACCGTAGCCCTTGCCCGCGAAATTCTCCTCGAGGTTCACGATCGGGGTCGCGGTCAGCGAACTCAGGATGACCAGCAGGTTGCTCACGCCCGGCTTGTGCTCCGGGTCGTAGCGGATCTCGCGCTCGGTGTCGGTGACCGCCGAACGCACCCGCTTCGCGGTGACCTTCGGGTCGTCGAGCAGGTTGATCAGGCCGGCGTCGCTGGAGGCCGACTTGCTCATCTTCGCGGTCGGATCCTGCAGATCGAAGATCTTCGCGGTGCCCTTGACGATGTGCGGCTCGGGTACGACGAAGGTCTTCTTGAAGCGGGTGTTGAAGCGCTGGGCCAGGTTCCGGGTCAGCTCCAGGTGCTGGCGCTGGTCCTCGCCGACCGGCACCTGGTGCGGACGGTAGAGCAGGATGTCGGCTGCCATCAGCACCGGATAGGTGAACAGGCCGACGGTCGCGTTCTCCGCGCCCTGCTTGACCGACTTGTCCTTGAACTGGGTCATCCGGCCCGCCTCACCGAAACCGGTGAGGCAGCTCAGGACCCAGGCCAGTTCGGCGTGCTCGGGCACCTGACTCTGCACGAACAGGGTGGACTTCGCCGGATCGATACCGAGCGCGAGCAGCTGGGCCGCGGCGGCCTTGGTGCGTCCGCGCAGCGCCTTGGGATCCTGGCTGACGGTGATCGCGTGCATGTCGGGGATGAAGTACAGCGCGTCGTAGTCGTCCTGCATGGTCACCCAGTACTGCAACGCCCCCAGGTAGTTACCGAGGTGGAAGGAGTCGCTGGTGGGCTGGATGCCCGACAGCACCCGCTGCTTGCGTTCGGCCGTCGCGGCCGGGGCAGGACTGGACATACCCCGATCTTTCCATGCCGCTCAAGCGGAATTGCGCTCCACCCAGTTGCGCGGATCCACACCTGGCATGCTCGGCTTGCCCGCCCGCACGAACTGCCGCTCACGCTTGGCCAGCAGCTGATACGAGGGCGTACTCGGCCCGGCCAGCGCACCGGTGAACACGCGCGGGGCCAGTGGCCGGGTGCGGTGCGCGGTGCGCAGACTGCGGCACAGCGTGCGATAGGCGAGCTCGTCGGCGAAGCTCCAGTCGATCCCGTACAGCTGCTTGATCCGCTCCGGGAGGCTGCCCTGGACCAGGGAATACAGGGCAGCGCCGACCTGCTGCGCCGGTGGGTTCATCCGGTACGGCTTGCGCACGCCGGCCAGGTAGGAGCCGACCAGCCGGGCCTCGTCGGTGAGGAACAGTTCGCCGGAGCCGAGGTAGCCGTCGAAGTACTCGCGGAAGGCCGGGTAGTCGGCCGGGGCCGCCGTACGCGGCATCCCGAACAGTTCGCCCCAGCGGACATAGTCCTGGTAGAGGTCCTCGCGTTCGGTGGGGGTGAGTTCGCGGACCAGCCGGTCATACATCGCCTCGGCCGAGTCGAAGGTGAAGGCCATGGTCATGAACATCAGGTGCGGGTCGTTGGCCGAGTAGGCGGTGCCCGCGGGGTGATGCGCGCCCGCGTCCTCGGGCAGGGCGCCGACCACCGGCGCGTGCTTGCGGCGGGTGAACGCCAGCGCCCGGTCGGCCTCGGCCTTGCTGCCCAGGAAGACCGCCTCGAACATCGCGCCGGTGATGGCCAGGCGGGTGTACGGGGTGGCCCGGTGGGCGGTGTTCTCGCTGGTCCCGACGAACAGCAGCGGATGCACCGCGCCGATCACCAGCGCGCGCACGCCGTAGGTCAGGCCGACGGCGCGCTTGCTCATCACGCGTCGGATCATCGAATCGTCGGCGAAATATCCGGGTTCGCCCTGCCGTGCGGCCATGCTGCGCCTCCTCGTCGAGTGCATCTGGCAATAGAATCCCCCAGATTTGATAATCTGGCAAGAGTCACTACCAAAAGACCTGAGGCAGGCGACAGGACGCAGAATGGAAGCCGTGACAGCACAACGGACGTATGGCGGCGTCTCGGCGGCGCAGCGCAAGGCGCAACGACGCACCGCGCTGCTGGACGCGGCGCTCGAGATCGTCGCCGAGGACGGGCAGGCCAAGCTCACCGTCGCCGGACTGTGCGCCCGCGCCGGCCTCAACGAGCGCTACTACTACGAGAATTTCGAGCATCGCGACGCGGTGCTCGCCGCCCTGCTGGACCGAATCGCCGAGGAGCTCGCCACCGCCATCGCCGCGGCGCTGGCCGCCGCACCCGCTGATAGCCGCGCCCAGGCGCACGCCGCTATCGACGCGGGCATCGCGGTGCTCATCGACGATCCACGCAAGGCGCGCACCGCGCTGATCGCGGGCATGGCGACACCGGAACTCCAGGCGCGCACCGCCCGGACGGTGCGCGCCTTCGCGCGCCTCGTCGCCGCCGAGGGCATCGGCTTCTACGGCGGCGACATCCCACAGAACCTGGTCGACTTCCGGGCGATCTACCTGGTCGGCGGCCTCACCCAGACCCTCACCACCTGGCTCGCCGGCGACCTGGACCTCACCCGCGCGGAACTGATCGAGCAGATCACCGAGATCTTCGTCCTGCTCGGTGACGATCTGGCCGACCGCCACCGCTGAGCCGCGGCCTCAGCCGATCAGCAGATTCCGACCGGGCCGTAGCACGGCTCAGACGAGCCGTTGGCCAGCCAGCGAATCGCCTGGTTGATGGTCAGGACCAAGTCGTCGGACAGGATCGCCGACCCGCTGTCGGCGATCGGCCGCGCCACCGCGCCCGGCAAGGGCGAGCACATGTCGAGCTGGATGCCGTCGCACGGCTGCGAGGAACCGAGGCCGAGTGCCCGCAGCAACGCGACACCGGGGAAATCCTCGGTCGACCCGACCGGACCGGCGATCTGCTCGACCGCGGCGGGCTGGGCATAGATCTGCGGGCTCAGCTGCGCGTTGGCCGCGGCCATCCCGGTGGTGGCGGTCATGATCGCCGCGCAGATGCCCGCACTCGCCAATACTCGCTTCATTGTCTCTCCTCACCGTCACGGCCTCCACAGACCACGACGGTGAGGACATTAGGGGGCCCGAACAGATGGGGGCAGACCTCAATTCCGCTGGCACCGTCCCTGTCGGCGACGCCGCGCGCGTCCGACATGGGCAGCCCTATGGAATCGGTCGGTCGATCAGCGCGACGGCGCCGCCGACCGCGCCCGGTTCGCCCTGCAGCACCACCCGGAACACCACATCGCGGCGGGCCCAATAGGCAGCGCAATCCTCGACCGCGCCGACGAACCATCCGCGCTCGGTGGGCTGATGGGCGAGTAGTTCGGCGGCGGACCGGATCACCGCGACGTAGCCGGGGGCGTCACCCACGAAATCATCCAGGTCGCGCAGGCATTCGTCGAAGGCGTCCTTGTTGGCGCCGAAATAGTACGGGAACTGGAAGGCCGCGGCGAACTCGTCGAACAACGCGGCGACGGTGCGCATCTTCGGGCCGCGTAGCTCGCGCACGCGGTAGTCGGCGGGTGCGTCGTAGCGCACGCCGCTGAACTGGGCGGCATCCACCGCCAGCGCGCCGAACACCGGCCGGGGCGCGGCCGGCGCGTCGGCGGCGGCGGGACGAGCGAGGAACTGCGACAGCGGCATTCGCGACGTCATCAGCGCATCCTCGTGAAGGTCTCGTAGTGGTCGCCGGTGTACCAGGCCGAGCCGTCACTACCGGTGACGATGCGTTCGGCATCGCGCCCCCGGTTGCGCTGCTTGGGATTGACATCCCACTCCTGATACTTCACCGGATTACCCGCCGAATCCTTGCGGGGCAGCTTGGTCCCCCGGTTCATCCACTGCTCACCCCCCTTGGTCCCCGGCGCGTTCGCCGAACCCGGCCACCGCCCCGCATCGATCTCGACGAGCGTGGCATAGGCCCGATCAGGCACCCCCGCTACCTTGGTGACCGGCGCCGCAGACGAATTCCCCGCAGTCACCTTGGGCGCGATGGTGCCACCCGGCTTCGGCGCGGTCGAAGTGACCCCCGCGACCGGCTGCGTGGTCGTGGTTTCGCTCTTACTCCCGAACAGCGACAGCCCGACGGCCACCAGCACGAGAACGAGCCCACCGATCAGCCCGACCGTCTTCCGCGAAATGTTCACCGGAACCGCGCCGCCCTCGGTGCGCGGCCGACCCAGCGCTGATCGTGAGAATCGGTGACACCGCTATCCATCATGGCGAAGAACCTACGTCATCGAATCGACCGCCCATGGTCGACGTATCGCGCCAAGCGCACCGGCTGCAGGTCCGTCGAGAACAGAGGCCTCGGCGTGACCATGGAAACACCTGCCGAAGCGGGTACGCCCGTGACGACACCCGACCAGCTCCTCGAGCCACCATGACCTGAACCGCCTGGCAGACGGGCAGTTGATGCACTAGCATCAGATGCATGCGCACCACATTAGCGATCGACGACGATGTGCTTCTCGCTGTCAAGGAGCGCGCACGTCGCGAGAACCGAACTACCGGCCAGGTCCTGTCCGAGCTGGCAAGGAAGGCCTTGTCGTGCTCCGCGTCGCCACGTCGCGAGAGCGCCACGGCTTTCCACGGTTTCGAACCACTCCCCCGGCGCGGAGCAACGATTTCCAACACCCTGATCGACCAGCTCCGCGACGAGGAGGATGTGTGAAAAGAGCACTGCTGGACGTCAATGTCCTCCTTGCACTGCTCGACCAAGACCACATCGACCACACAAGGGCCCGGCGCTGGCTGGAGGCCGAGATCGAATACGGCTGGGCGTCGTGCGCGATCACCGAGAACGGATTCGTTCGGATCCTGAGCCAGCCGAAGTATCCGAACGCGGCCAGCGTTGTCGAAGCCATCGACCTACTCGAACGCGCGGCCGGAACACCACATCACGAGTTCTGGCCTTGTTCGATCAGCCTGCTGGACAACAAGGTGATCGATCGCAGCCGGCTGCACGGTCATCGTCAGCTGACCGACGCCTACTTGTTGGCAATCGCTACCGCAGAGGGGGGCAGATTCGTCACATTCGATACCGCGATCTCGACCACTGCCGTCCGGCAGGCCGATGCGTCGAACCTGTTGGTCCTCTGATCGCGGGAGTTCAGCGCTGTGCACCGTGACCGGGGCGTGGTCGCATCCGGCTGACTCGATGCCCGTCTGCGCACGCCGCGCTTGGACGGCCATCCACCAGCGAAGCCTAATCCGACCCGATCCCGCGCAGTACGGGCTACGCGGGCTGAAGTCGCCGGCGCAGCTCCGCAGCGATCGTCTCGATGCCGGCCGGAAGAACGACTGTGTCCGTTCCAGTTTCGTTCACGGTGATCAGATACCGACCGGTCGCTCGGTAGCCATCGGCAACATCGACCCAGCTGATATAGGTCGGCTGGGTCGAACGAGAGTGATCTATTCGAAAGGCGCCCTCGGCCGAACGCGGCAGTCGCAGCAATGCGCGAATCCGCTCCTCCACCGGCGAACGCCCGTCGGCGGCCACGCGCCACGACGACGGTTCGGCTTCTCCACGGATGCGCGGTGTGTACCCGACCATCTGCTCCGCGCGTCCAGCGGCCGCTGCCGGAAGCGTCAACGAGAAGTATCGCAGCAGGTCGCCACGCGGAACGACTGCCAGCCGCACGTCGCCACCGAAATCCGGGTCGGTCGAGGAATTCTGGGTCACGATGACGTTGAGCCCCGGCGTCGCGGCGGCGATCGACCGGACACGATCGGATGTTCGATGTATCCGGCCGCTGGCAGTGATACGAATATTCGCCTCGGCGATCGCGCGCAGTGCTGGGCGCGGATCGTCGACAGCTCCGCGCGGGAAGCGGACACTGTGAGCCTGGACCAACTGGTGGTATTCGTCTGCGGTGGCGGCGGTTTCGATGATCGCGATCGGATCCAGATACCGGTCGAGCCCCGCGTCGGACCACAGCCAGGCGAACTCATCAGGGCTGAACACCCACGATTGGCGGATGGTCACTGGCGCGGTGCCGTCGCTGGGAAATCGTCCATGACAGGGCCAGTGCCGGAGTGCTGGAAGAACTGCTCATCGGCGGGTGCCGCCGGACTCTCCGCGGCATCCATGACCGGACCCGTGCCCTCGTAGGTGAAAGTCTGCTCTGCCGATGCCGGCGCGTCGTCCATGACCGGGCCGACGCCGGAGTGCTCGAAGAACTGTTCGGCAGCCTGCTCGCCCGTGCCGGTGTCAGCGGCCGCTGGCGTAGTCGAGGTCGCCGAGTCACCGGGTGCCGAAGACACTTCCGGCCGTCCGTGCCGAGTAGCTGGAATCGACGCAGCTGTAGTGGAAACAGTCGTGCCCGGCTCTCGGGTGGAATCCTGCGGAACGGCAGCTGACGACGAAACCGCCTGTTGGCGTGGAACTTCCGTCGATGTTGTAGCCGCCGTCGTCGCAGAACCGCGTCGGCGCGAACGGTTCCGCGTCGGACATCAGGTCTACCTCGCCGCCCAGCACACCACCGTAGGTGATGATGCCGTCGGTCCATTCCGGCTGGACACCCCGCAAGTACTCCGGCGCGTAATGCTCCTCGGATTCCTCGGTCTTCCCACCGCGACCGGCACCCGCTCCCGGCATCATCCCGTGACGCATTCCGGTGCCCGCGCTACTCCCCGCGCCGGCGGCGGTACCAGTTCCTGCGGCCGTGCCGGCCCCTGGCACACCGCGACCGAGAATGGCGCCCGGGCTGCCACCAGCGGCTCCGCCTGGTCCCCCGATGCCCGGCGATCCGGCGCCGGGGCCGCCACCGTTCGGCGATCCGGGCCCGGTGCCGGTGGGGGTACCGCTCGGGCTCGCCGGCTGAGTACCCGCCGGAGTCGTCCCGGCGGGCGTAGTCGATGACGGGTCGGTCGAGGGATCCTCGGCGTCCTGACTCCCGCCCGTGTCGTCATCCGATGGCTGACCGCTGTCCTGCGGTGAGTCGTCGGTGTCGGCAGGCTCGGGTGTAGTCGCCGGATCGTCGGTCTGGGGAGTGCCCTGATCGGCGCCGGGACCATTGTTGTCGCCGTTCGGTCCACCGGCGCCGGGATCGTCAGCACCTGGGCTACCACCGGTCGTCGGCATGTCGACGTAGGCGGGTACCCCGGCCCCAGACGGCGGGAACACCGGCGTGTAAGTCGTGTCCAGCGCCTGAATCGTCGCATCGCGTGCCGCCGCCTGCGCGACCCTGGTTTGCTCGTCGGTCGCCGGATTGCTCAAACCGGGCAGGATCGACTGCACCGGATCGTCCGGGTCGAGAGCTCCCACCGAGACCGGCTGCCGCTGCACGGCCAATTTCACCGCTTCGGCCGCGTACCCGACCGCCTCGACCCGGTTACCCACCGACCCGAACACCTGCCCCACTTCGTTGAGCGCCCTCGCGAACGCCTCGGTGGCGGCTTGACCCGCATCGGCCGTGACCCCCTGCCACTGACCTTCGTTGAAGAGCCGAGTCATCCCCAGCAGGTTGAACGCGGACAGGTTGAGTACCTCGGTAGAGCCCTCTTTCCAGACTCCAGCCTGCCCCAGCAAACCACTCGGATCGAGCCCACCCTCGCCGTGCACAGCCTGAACCAACTGATCGAGAGTCATGCTCTGGAACCGGTCATCGGTGGTCACGTAGTCGGGGTCGGTACCGTGCCCCGCGTTCGCCAACCTGCTGTCCGCGGTGGACGTCCGCGCCTGCGCGTTCTCCGCCTTCTGCACGACTTCGGCGAGGTTGACGAGGTTGAGCGGATTGTTCGGCTGTGGTGTCATGCTGCTATCCCCCCGGAGGTGCGGCTGGTCCCGGTCGGCACAGTAGCACGGACCGCTGACCAGCCCGCCGGAGTTTGTCAAGGTGAATGAGTCCAGCGGGAGTTATGCGGCGGTCTGAGCTCGGTCCTCCTCGATAGGCGGGTTGATCGATGCCGCGGTCGGTAGGTCGATGATCTTCGGGGCCGTCGTCGTGCCGCTGAATCGGTTCGGATGTCGTGCTCG
>NZ_JBHZBX010000015.1:0-14952 GCF_042755165.1 Nocardia sp. NPDC059177
GGCCGATGGGAGGTCGTTGCGTAGGCGACGAAGGAGCAAGCAACGGCCTCCCATCGGCGGGACACCAGGGGCCGCGAACTCGAGCGCGCCAGCGCTCCACAAACACGGGGGCTCGCACCAGCGGGCTGAGAGGACGGCTAGCCCATTCGGGCGTCAGGGCTGTCGACCGTATGAACCTGACCGGGTAATGCCGGCGTAGGGAGGAAGAATCATGGGCACAGCCACGTCTTCGAACGGGAGCACCGCTCCGGTCGACACCGTCACCACCGGTCCTATCCAGGGCAGCGTCAAGCACTACAAGGAGGTCGACGGCCTGCGCATTCCGGTGCGCCGGATCAACCTCACCAATGGCGACACGTTCGATGTCTTCGACACCTCCGGCCCGTACACCGACGACAACGCGGTGATCGACCTCGAGGCCGGTCTGCCGAAACTGCGCGACGACTGGGACTCCCCCACCGTCGACGGCCCGCCGACCCAGCTGGCTTGGGCTCGCCAGGGCATCATCACCCCGGAGATGCGCTTCATCGCCGCGCGCGAGGGCGTCTCCCCTGAGCTGGTCCGCGACGAGGTCGCCGCAGGTCGCGCGGTGATCCCGGCCAACCACAAGCACCCGGAGCTGGAGCCGACCATCATCGGCAAGAAGTTCCTGGTGAAGATCAACGCCAATATCGGCAACTCGGCGGTGTCGTCGTCGATCGCCGAAGAGGTCGAGAAGATGGTGTGGGCCTCACGCTGGGGCGCCGACACCATCATGGACCTGTCGACCGGCAAGAACATCCACGAGACCCGCGAGTGGATCCTGCGCAACTCCCCCGTCCCGATCGGCACCGTGCCGATCTACCAGGCGCTGGAAAAGGTGAACGGTGATCCCACCAAGCTCACCTGGGAGATGTACCGCGACACCGTGATCGAGCAGTGCGAGCAGGGTGTGGACTACATGACCGTGCACGCGGGCGTGCTGCTGCGCTACATCCCGCTCACGGCCAAGCGCGTCACCGGCATCGTCTCGCGCGGTGGTTCGATCATGGCCGCGTGGTGCCTGGCCCATCACCAGGAATCGTTCCTGTACACGCACTTCCGTGAACTGTGCGAAATCCTGGCGCGCTACGACGTCACCTTCTCCCTCGGCGACGGTCTGCGTCCCGGCTCGATCGCCGACGCCAACGACGAGGCCCAGTTCGCCGAACTGCGCACCCTCGGCGAGCTCACCAAGATCGCGAAATCCTATGGCGTGCAAGTGATGATCGAAGGGCCCGGCCACGTGCCGATGCACAAGATCGTCGAGAACGTCCGTCTGGAAGAAGAGCTCTGCGAAGAGGCGCCCTTCTACACCCTCGGCCCACTCGCCACCGATATCGCCCCCGCCTACGACCACATCACCTCGGCCATCGGCGCCGCGATCATCGCCCAGGCGGGCACCGCGATGCTCTGCTACGTCACCCCCAAGGAACACCTCGGCCTGCCCAACCGCGACGACGTCAAGGTCGGCGTGATCACCTACAAGATCGCCGCCCACGCCGCCGACCTCGCGAAGGGCCACCCGCACGCCCAGGACCGCGACAACGAATTGTCCAAGGCCCGTTTCGAATTCCGCTGGCACGACCAGTTCGCGCTCTCGCTCGACCCGGACACCGCCCGCGAATACCACGACGAAACCCTGCCCGCCGAACCCGCCAAAACCGCTCACTTCTGTTCCATGTGCGGCCCGAAGTTCTGCTCCATGCGCATCTCCGCCGACGTGCGCGAATACGCCGAAAAGCAGGGCCTCACCGACGTGGCGGCCATCGAAGCCGGCATGGCCGAGAAGTCCGCCGAGTTTGCCGACCAGGGCAACAAGGTCTACCTGCCGGTCGTCTGAGCCGCCCCGGGACGGTCCGCCCGAGGACCGTCCCGGACGGCTTTCCAGGTCTGCGGCTTGGCCGACGCCGAGGACAGGCATCGCACCCCAGGATTTTCGGGGCTTTCGTCGCTGCTTCCACTCGGTAGGGTTGGCGGCAGCCGGGCCTCCGGCGAATCGATCAGTGGAGTGAATTGATGAAGCGTACTGTCGCCGGAGCCCTCGCGGCCGCCGCCCTGTCCATCGCCGTTCCGTTCGGCACGGCCCATGCAGCAGCCCCCGTCCCGGTCGCCGACTCCGGATCGTCCTCGATCGGTTGCACCTCCACCGATATCAACCCCTGCCCCATCCGGCCCCTCCTCGACCTGCTCACGCAGATCACGAGCGGTTCCTCGGGCGGCGGTCAGTAGTCGTGCCCTCGGCTTCGATGTGCAGCCGAGCCGGCGAGCTGATCACCGGCACCAGCTGCGCGGACCCGGCTGTGGCAGTCCGGCCCGCCTGAACCGCCGAGGCCAGGGAATGCGCACCATGGGCTGCCGGCGAGCTGATCACCGGCGCCAGGTGTGCCGGCCCGGCTGCGGCAGTCCGGCCGCCCGCACCGCCGAGGCCGAGGAACGCGCACCGTGGGCTGACCCGGGTGAACGCACGGGGTAACGTCGGCCGGGTGGCCGAAGCCTTCTATCTTCCCGATCCCACCGATCCGGACCGGTACATCTCGACCGAGCTCACCCGAGGTCCGTGGTCACCGGACGCGCAGCACGCCGGGCCGCCGTCGGCGCTGCTCGGGCATGTGATCGAGCGGTGCGAGCCGCGGCCGGGGTTCCAGGTGGGGCGGGTCGCGGTGGAGATCCTCGGGCCGGTGCCGCTGGAGCCGTTGACCGCGCAGGCGAAGGTGGTGCGGTCGGGGCGCAGTGTGGAGTTGATCGAGGCGACGTTGTCTTCGGCGCGCGGGCCGGTCATGCAGGCCAACGCATGGCGGCTCAAGCTCGCCGACCCGCCGCTGGATCTGCCCCAGGAATTCCTGCCGACCGGTACCCGTCCGCTGCCCGCGGCCGCGGAGCCGGAGCGGTTCCCGTCGGATCAGGCGGTCGGGTTCCACACCGGCATCGAATACCGGTTCGCCGCAGGGTCATTCGCGGCACCCGGTCCGGCGGTCTGCTGGATCCGGTTGAAGTACCCGATCGTGGCGGGCACCGCCCCGAGTCCGCTGGAACGCACACTGGCCGCGGCCGATTCGGGCAACGGCGTCAGTTCGGTGCTCGACTGGTCGAAATACCTGTTCATCAATACCGATCTCACCGTCACCCTGCACCGTCAGCCGGTCGGCGAATGGGTCTGTCTGGACGCGGTGACCCATCCGCAGCCACACGGCATCGGTCTCGCCGAATCAGCATTGTTCGACGAGACCGGGCCGATCGGGCGCAGCACCCAGACACTGCTGGTCGCGCCCCGCGGGTGATCAACGCGCGGCATCGACGGTGGACTCAGCCGTCCAGATGCCGGCGGAGCGCGTCGAGGGAGCCGTCCCAGTCCCGGGCCAGTGCGGCCAGGAACTGCTGTGCCACTTGCATCGGCGCGGAGTCGAGGCGATAGCGCACCCGTCGCCGCTCCCCCGGTTCCGCGATCACCAGCCCGGCATCCGCCAGCAACGCAAGGTGTTTGGCGATCGCCTGCCGGGTGATCGGCAGGCGATCGGCCAGGTCGGTCGCGGTCGCCGGGCCGTGGGCGGCGAGCGCGGCCAGGACCGACCGCCTGCTCGGATCGGCCAGGGCGACGAAGACCCGCTCGGCGGTGGCTTCCAGTTCAGGCCGCATCGAGGTACTCGACCAGCTCACCCAGCTCGCTCTTCCAGCCACCGGTATTGCCGTCGAACGCCGTTTTGTACACGTCGTCAGGCAGCTGCGCGAACCCGGTCTCGACCACGGTCAGCCGGGTGCCGGACGCCACCGGTTCCAAGGTGAACTCGACGTAGGTGCGTCGCGGGTCGTCCTCGGGCAGCCCGTAGACCTGCCAGGTATAGCCGAAGACACTCGGCTCCTCGACCCGCTCCACCCACATATTCGCGATATGCCCCTCGACCCACGTCATCCGTGCCGCGCCCCCGGGCCGCAGGTCGATGGTCGCGGTATTACCGAACCACCCCGCCAGCCCCTCGGCGGTGGTGATCGCCGCCCACACCTTCGCGGGCGGGTGAGCGAGTTCGACGGTCCGCACGATCTGATCAGGGAATCCCATGACACTCTCCTTTATTGCAACCGATTAGTTGCTATCCAGCTTATGGCAACCAACCGGTTGCGTCAATGGCGATCCGGCGTATTCGTGCAATCCGCCATCACCCAGTCAGTTTTCCGACTAGGTGGCGTCGAATTGCACGTCTACGCCAGTCGGCGGTGGACGCGGCGGCGCCGGACTACGCGCTCGACCTCGTCGACGCACGCATCCAGATGATGCAGGACATCGTGTGCCGAGTACCGGAGCACGAACCAGCCGTGGATCATCAGCCAGTTCTGGCGGCGGCGATCACGGCGGAAAGTCACCCGGTCACTGTGGAACTCCCATCCATCGATCTCGATGACGGTCCGGCTCCGGATGTCGACGAAGTCGCAGACGAACGGGCCGATCGGTTCGTTCGGTGCCAACGACAGGTTGCGGCGAGCCAGCGCCCGCGCGAACAACCGCTCCGGCTCCGACAGCGAACGCCGCGCCGCCTGCCGCAACTGTCTGCGCAGAAGGGGAACGCCCGGTCTGCCTGTCGCGCACAGGCTCGACAATGTGTCCGGGTCGACCGTGCGGAACAGCTGTTCGTCGATCAACCGGTCGGCCTCGCGGGACGGCAGCACGGTCAGGCAGTCGAGCAACGTTTGCGCGGCGGTGGTGATCGGCAGTTCGGCGAGGTCGTCGAAAACGTCAGCGGGCAGGTCACGACGATAGAGGCGCAGCCAAGGCGGCGGCTTACGGTAGCGCGAGGTAGGAACGGTCGCCTCGAACACGTCCGGCTCCGGCAGCATCGCGTGCAGCCACGCCGAGGTCCGGTGACTCAGATGCGCCTCGGGTAGCCATTCGACGATCGCCGCGCAGCGCGCCAACGCCGTCGGCGTGCCCTCGCAGTAGACACCCGGCAGCAGCCGGACATACCGACCCTGCCGACACCGATCGCCGATCGTGCTCGACACGACACCCTCCGCTACCAGCTGCGCGCGCGTGACAACTCTGTCCATGCGGGAATTCTGCGCGCTGCCATGCGGCGATTCGGCTGCCGATTGCCCGCCTGTGGATAACTCCAGGGTGTGGAGAACTGGCGTAAACGTGCAAAACGGTGCTCCGCAGTCAGTATTTCGACTGCGGACGGGCCGATTGCACGATTACGCCGGTCCCAGGCCACGGTGGGTCGAACCAGGTCGGCATAGCTGGCGGAAGCGCCGGTGCCGATCCAGTTGGGGTCGGCAGGACCTCGAAGACGACCGCGGAACACATTCAACGCACGTTGCGGCTGGGTGCTGGATCGGTGGGCGGCGGTTCACCTCACGGCGAGGCGGACCGGTCGGCGGTTCACCTCACGTCGATTGATTGCCGGCCGGTCGAGGTGCACCGGCGGGCGAGGTGGGCGGGTCAGGGTAGGGCCAGGGCGACCAGGGTGCGGGCCGCGCGGTGGGTGCGGTCGTCGTCGTGGGTGATCAGGTGGTCTTGGAGGATGCCGCGCATGCCGGAGATGAGCAGGGTCGCGACGACCTCCGGGTCTTCGGCCAGGCCGGTGCGGCGCAGGGCGGCGGCGAAGGCGGTGACGAAGGTGCCGATGGCGGCCTCGGCGTAGTCCTGATACGGCGAGTTCGGGGCGCAGGCGGCACCGAGTACCTGTAGCAGCACCCGCACACTCTCGGCTTGTGCGCCGCCAGTGTTGTTGAGGTCGAAGAAGCCGATGAGGCGGGCGCGCAGGTGCTCGGGTTCGGTGACGTCGGCGAAGACGGCCGCTACGTCGGGTCGCTGCGTTGTCAGGGCCTGGACCAGCAGTTCTTCCTTGGTGCCGAAGTAGTAGATCAGCATGCGGGAGCTGGTGCCCAGGGCGGCGGCCAGCGGGCGCAGCGACAGTTCGGCCAAGCCGTGGGTGGCGATATAGGTGACGACACCGGCCAGCAGTTCGGCGCGTTTGCGGTGGTCGAGGGGGCGAGCCATGGGTTGACTGTAACGAGTGCTACAGGTATCCATGACACCATGACTGTACCGATCGCTTCAGAAACTGGCGATGCCGTCGTGGTGACGGGCTACGCGGCCACCACCGCCCTGGCCGCCACCATGGACGAGACATGGTCACGGCTGCTCCGTGGGGAGAGCGGAATCCGCTCCCTCGCACCGGAATTCCTCGCCGAGCACGATCTGCCGGTGCGCATCGGCGGCCCGCTGGTCACCTCGCCGGACACCGAACTGACGCGCATCGAACAGCGCCGCCACTCCTACGTCGAGCGCATGGCCCTCGTGCTCGGCCGCCAGGTCTGGCAGGCCGCGGGTGCGCCCGAGGTCGACCCGGAGCGGCTGGCGGTCGCGATCGGCACCGGGCTCGGCGGCGGGGACGCGCTGATCGACGCGGTCGACGCGATGCGCGCGGGCGGGTACCGCAAGGTGTCACCACTGGCCGTGCCGATGGTGATGCCGAACGGCGCGGCCGCCACGGTAGGGCTCGAAATCGGTGCGCAGGGTGGGGTTTTCGCGCCGGTGTCGGCGTGCTCGTCGGGGTCGGAAGCCATCGCGCACGCCTGGCGGCTGATCCGCACCGGCGAGGCGGACGTGGTGGTCACCGGCGGTGTTGAGGGTCATATCGACCCGGTGCCGATCGCGGGATTCGCCATGATGCGGGCCATGAGCACTCGCAACGACGAGCCCGAACGTGCGTCGCGCCCGTTCGAGCGGGATCGCGACGGGTTCGTCTTCGGTGAGGCGGGGGCGCTGCTGGTGCTCGAATCCGAGCGCCACGCCAGGGCTCGCGGCGCCCGGGTGCATGCCCGCGTATTGGGCGCGGGCATCACCTCCGACGCCTTCCACATCGTTGCCTCGGATCCGGCGGGCGCTGGTGCGGCGCGAGCGATGCGCAAGGCGATACAGACTGCGGGACTCAAGAATTCGGATATCGGACACGTGAACGCGCACGCCACCTCGACCTCGGTCGGCGATGCTTCCGAGGCCGCCGCGATCACCGCCGTCACCCCGCACGCCTCGGTCTACGCGCCGAAATCGGCACTCGGCCATTCGATCGGCGCGGTGGGCGCACTGGAAGCGCTGATCACCATCTCGAGCCTGCGCGATCAGATCGTCCCGCCCACACTGAATTTCGACAATCCCGATCCGGAGATCGACCTCGATATCGTGGCCAGCGCTGCTCGACCGCAGCGTCTCGACTACGCCGTCAGCAATTCGTTCGGCTTCGGTGGCCACAACGTGGCGCTGGCGTTCGGAAAGGCGTAGCGGCGCAACCGATGACACTTCGGAGGCGCCGCGACGCGGGACCGACTAGGACTTGTCGAAGCGGGTGTCGACGAAGGATTCGAAGTCGACCTTGCCCGGCAGGGCCTTGGCCTCGGTGAAGGCGTCGGCGATCTCCTGCTCGGAGGCCACCACGTCATCGGTGAGCTGGATGGGTTCCTTGATCGAGCGGGTCCAGGTGGTGCGTGAGGCGTCCACGCTGATCTGGGTCAGCTCGGCGTATTTGGTTGACCAGGTGTCGAGATTGTCCGAGGACCACTTGGTCGCGGCGGCGTAGCGCTGGAAGAAGTCGGCGATGGCGGCGGACTTGCCCGCGTCGGCGACGGTCTTGTTGCCCGCGACCCAGAAGTTGTAGCCGTTGGCCGCCTGGTCGGCGGTGGCGATCGGCTTGGCGCCGATCTCCTGCTCCGCGATGGCGGTGTAGGGGTCCCAGGTGGCCCAGGCCTCGACATCGCCGCGGGTCAGCGCGGTGTAGCCGTCGGCGGGCGAGAGGTAGACCGGCTCGACATCGCCCAGCGACAGACCGGCCTTCTTCAGCTGCAACAGCAGATTCGCGTTGGCGGAGCTGCCCTTGTAGACGGCGACCTTCTTGCCCTTCAGCCCGGCGACCGAGGTGATCGTCGAGCCCTTGCCGACGAGAATGGCGTCACCCTTGCCGGTGGCGGCGAGCGCACCGACGATCTTCACATCGGCGTCGGCGGCAGCGCCGAAAATGACCGGGGTGTTGCCGGTTTGGGCGATATCGATACCGCCCGCGCTGGCCGCCTCGACCAGCGGCAGACCCGCGGTGAAGGTGGAGAACTCGATCTTGTACGGCAGGTTCTCCAGCTGACCCGACGCTTTCAGCAGCACCTCGATCGAAATTGCTTTCTGGTCACCGACTTTCAGCGTGACGGTGCTGAGGTCGACCGGGCCCGACGGCGCGGCCTCGGTGGCCGCGTCGTCGCCGCAGGCGCTGAGCGAGAGCGCGGCGACGACAGCGAGGGCGAGCCCGGCCAGGCGGGACTTCGGAATGCGTTTCACGGGAACTACTTTCGTGCGTTGGGCGGCGCGGGTGCGCCGGGGGAATGATCAGTGGGTGACGCCGAGCAGCGTGAGCAGTCGCTCGGCGTACTCGGCGACCGCCGGCGCGCCCGCCGCGCGCGGACGCGGCAGGTCGACGGTCACCTCGGCGGCGATGCGGCCCTCGTCCAGCACCAGCACACGATCGGCCAGCGTGATCGCCTCGAGCACGTCGTGGGTCACCAGCAGGACGCCGAACGCGCGCTGTTCGTGCAGGCCGAGCAGCAGTTCGTGCATGGTCCGGCGGGTCAGCGCGTCGAGTGCGCCGAAGGGTTCGTCGAGCAGCAGCAGGGTCGGCTCGGCCACCAGGGCCCTGGCCAGTGCCGCGCGCTGCGCCTCACCACCGGACAGCGTCAGCGGCCAGGCGTCGGCGCGACCGGCGAGGCCGACCTCGGCGAGCAGGTCACGCGCGGCCTGCTCGTCGGCGCGGCGATTGCGCGGCTTGGGCCTGCCGAGAGCGACATTGCGCACCACCGGCTGCCACGGGATCAGCCGCGCCTCCTGGAAGACGATGGTCGGCCTGCCCTCGACGGAAACCTCACCGCGACTCGCGGTATCGAGCCCACCGAGAATGCGCAACAGGGTCGACTTCCCCGACCCACTGCGCCCGACCAGCGCAACGATCTCACCCGCGCCGATCTCGAGATCGGTACCGTCGAGCACCGTGCGCTCACCGAATCGCTTTCCCAGCGCAGTGATTCGCGCGGCAGTCGCACGGGTGGACCGCCCGGCGTCGAGCGTGACAGTGGCGGTGGCAACAGCAGTCATGATGTGAACCTCGCGAACTGACGGCGGTGTACGGCGAACCGGCCGACCACCGGAACCGGCAGGGCCACCGGGATAGCCGAGATGGCGACAGCGGTCATGATGTGAACCTCGCGATTTGGCGACGGCGTGCAGCGAACGAGCTGACCACCGGAACCGACTGGGGCACAGGAATAGTCGAGGTGGTGGTAGCGGTCATGGCGCGCACCCCGCGATCGGACGACGATGTGTGGCAGGCATCAGCGGTGCACCGCCGGGCGCCAGCGCAGGGCGCGGTGTTCGAGCACCCGCACGGCGGAGTCGGTGAGCAGGCCGAGCAGGCTGTAGATGATCAGGCCGAATACGACGATGTCGGTGCGCAGGAACTCGCGGGCGTTGTTGACCACGAAGCCGAGTCCGGCGCTGGCATTGATCTGTTCGGCGACCACCAGCGAGAGCCAGGCGATGCCGAGGCTTTGCCGGACGCCGACCAGGATCTGTGGCAGCGCGCCGGGCAGGATGAGCAGGCGCAGCCGCTCGGTGAGGCCGAGTTGGAGGGCGCTGCCGAGTTCGAGCAGCTTGGGGTCGAGCTGGCGGATGCCGGAGTAGATATTGAGGTACAGCGGGAAGAACACGCCGAGCGCGATCAGGTAGACCTTCGGTTCCTCGCCGATGCCGAACCAGATGATGAACAGCGGGATCAGGCCGAACAGCGGGATGGTGCGGATCATCTGCAGCGGCGGGTCGAGGACGTACTCGCCGATCCTGCTCAGCCCGGCCAGCACCCCGAGCACCAGCGCGAGCAGCGCGCCGAGCACGAAACCGTAGAGCGCGCGGCCACCGGAGACCAGCAGCGCCTCACCGAGCTGGCCCGAGCGATAGATCTCGAGGCCGGCGTCGATGACCGTCGACGGCGCTGGCAGCTTCTTTGCCGGAATCCAGCCGCTGCTGCTGCCGAGCTGCCAGATCGGCAGCAGCGCGAGCGGCGAGAGCGCGCGCAGGAACCCGGGGCGGCGATACAGCGGAACCCGTCGCGTGCCGGTTTCGGTGGGCCTCTCCAAGAGCATGCGAGCATGGTGCCCGCCCGGCGCTGCCCGCCGACAGGGTTGCGATCAGCTCGAGGATTTCTCCGCCCGGCTCGAGATCTGCTGCACCGCCCAGCTGTTGCCGTCGGGGTCGGCGAAGAAGACGAAGCCGACATTGTCGAGCGGATGCGGGGGTGGGCGACGGGTTCTGCCCGAGCGACTGCACGTCGCTGACCTCGACGCCGCGCGCCACCAGTTCGGCGTGCGCCTGCTCGATATCGGGCACCACCAGTTGCAGTCCCCGCAGCGAACCGGGTTCCATGTGCGGCACCGCGCCCGTGCCGATGACGATCGAGCAGCCCGAGCCCGGCGGGGTGAGCTGGACGATGCGGACATCGTCGGAGATGACGGTGTCGTGGTCGACGACGAAACCGAGTTGCCGCGCGTAGAAATCCTTGGCCCGATCGATATCGGATACCGGGACGATCACCACTTCCAAGGTCCAGTTCACGACATGCCTCCTGCGAGTGTCCGACGGTGACGGCAAGTCTGCCACCGGGTCAGGCGCGGGGCTGCCAGCGCCAGGCGAACTCACCTGCGGCGGGCGGCGGACCAGGGAGTTCCCCGTCCGGTGCGGTGGTGGTCATGCCGTCGATCAGCAGCGCCAGCACGCGCCGGCGCAGCTGTGCGGCACGGGCCGGGTCGGGCATGGTGACGGTCGCGCACGCTTCCAGGACCAGTCCGAGATCCAGCGTGCCGAAATCCGGTCGCAGCTTTCCGGTGGCGTGTGCCCGCCGGACCAACTCGTCGACGACCTCCCCCGAGTGCACGACATCGGGCAGCAGCGCGTCGTCGGGGGTGAAGGTGCCTGCCAGCTTCACCGTCAGCGAGTGCACATCGGCCTCGACCACCCGCTCCAGGAACCCGACTAGTCCGTGCCAGCCGTCCGGATCCTCCAGTGCCGCATCGGCTTCGGCGTTGAATCGGCGTAGCCCGTCCTGGCACAGCGTGCGCAGCAGCACCTCCTTGCTCGGATAGCGGCGGTAGAGGGCGCTGATCCCGACCCCGGCCCGGTCGGCGACGGCCGCGATCGGCGCGGAGGGATCGTCGAGGAAGACAGCGCGGGCGGCGTCGAGGATCAGCCCGTCGTTGCGCGCGGCCTGCGCCTTGCGGCCGGGGAGACGGGGCTGAGCTGCAGTTTCGGTCGGCTTCGGCATGAATATCAGCCTACCACTTGAAACGGAATACTCCGTTCTGTTACGGTTGGAACAGAACGAAACATTCCGTTTCAATAGGAGGAGTCGACATGACCACCACGGCCACCATCACCCCCTTCCGCATCGATGTCCCCCAGGCCCAGCTCGACGACCTCGCCGCCCGCCTGCGCGGCGCCCTCTACCCGGACGAGCTGCCCGGCGTCGGCGATGCCTACGGTGTCCCGGCCGGTCGCGTGCGCAGCCTCGCCGAGTACTGGCTGACAGAGTTCGATTGGCGCGCACTGGAATCCGAACTCAATGCCTACCCGCAGTTCACCACCGAGATCGACGGCGAGGACATCCACTTCCTGCACATCCGCTCCTCGCGACCCGACGCGACGCCGGTGATCCTGACCCACGGCTGGCCGGGCTCGGTCCTGGAATACCTCGACGTGATCGCCCCGCTCACCGAGCCGGAATCAGCCGAGGATCCCGCCTTCCACCTGGTCATCCCGTCGCTGCCCGGCTTCGGTTTCTCCGGCCCGACCCGCAGCACCGGCTGGAACCGCTACCGCACCGCCCGCGCCTGGGCGGAGCTGATGGCACGGCTCGGTTACCAGCGCTACGGCGCCATCGGCAATGACGGCGGCTCGATGGTCTCCCCCGAGATCGGCCGGATCGCCCCGGAGAATGTGCTCGGCGTGCACGTCACCCAGCTGTTCTCGTTCCCCTCCAGCGACCCGGCCGAATTCGACGGCCTGTCCGAGGAGGATATGGCCGCGCTGCAGCATCTGCAGTGGTTCCACGAGAACAAGATGGCATTCAACACCCTGCACAGCCAGCAGCCGCAGACCATCGCCTACGCGCTGGCCGACTCCCCGGTGGGCCTGCTCGGCTGGAACGCGCAGCTGTTCGGCGAATCGCTGGACGCCCGGTTCGTGGTGGCGAATGTGGCGCTGTACTGGCTGACCGGCACCGCGGGCTCGTCGCTGCGCTTCTACTACGAGGACGCCCACGCCACCGAGCACCCGAGCGAGCCGACCACGGTGCCGACCGCCCTGGCGATGTTCGCCGGCGACTTCCAGTCGATCCGCCGTTTCGCCGAGCGCGATCACCGCAATATCGTCAGCTGGAATTCCTACGGCACCGATGCAGGCGCGGGCAGCGCCAACGACGCGGGCGGTCACTATGCCGCGCACGAGGCGACCGAGGTGCTGGTCGGCGATATCCGCCGGTTCTTCGCCGGACTCGCCTGAGGCGGATTCCCGGTGCCGCGGCCCACGCTCCCCTCATCGGCGCGTGGGTCGCGGCCCTTTCGAATCATGCACCAGCACTGCGTGATACGTGCACCGAAGCGGGCGATCAGTGACCTTCATGCAACTCACCCCAGGCCGGGAACGGGTCGGGGTAGCCGGTCCAGGCGGTGGCGCCCGCGGCGTATTCGGCAGCGGTGAGCAGGGCGGCGTCGAGTTCGCGGCGGAGAGCTGGCGCGTCGAGGCGCACGCCGATGAAGACGATCTCCTGTCCGGCGGGCACTTCCAGCGCCGACCACCACGCGCCGGGCTCGAAGGTGAGGTTCGGGCCGGCCTGCGACCAGATCGCGGCCAGTTCCGGACGGCTGGCGATCCAGCAGAATCCCTTGCTGCGCAACATCCCTCGCATCCGCGTCAGCGCGTCGGCGAGCCGGTCGGGGTGGAATGGGCGATCGGCGGTGTAGGTGAGGCTGCTGATGCCGTACTCCTCGGCCTCCGGCGTATGCCCGCCCGCCAATTCCTCGGCCCAGCCCTCGGTTTCGGCGGCGACGACCGGGTTGTACCGGCCGGTGCCGAGCACCTCGCTCAGCTCGACGACCCCCTGCTCGGTGCGCAGCACCCGCGCCCGCGGATTGAGCCGGCGCACGGTGGCCTCGACCGTGGCGGCGGCGTTCGCGCTCACCAGGTCGGTCTTGTTGATCAGCAGCACGTCGGCGAACTCCACCTGGTCGACCAGCAGATCGGCGATGGTACGCGAATATCCCTCGCCCGCTTCGAGTTCGCGCTCGGCCAGGCCCTCACCGCGAACCAGCTCGGCGAGGAAGGTCGAGGCGTCGACAACGGTCACCATAGTGTCGAGGCGGGCGAGTTCGCCGAGGCGGAAGCCGTCCTCGAACTCCCAGTCGAAGGTGGCCGCGACCGGCATGGGCTCGGAGATCCCGGTGGACTCGATGACCAGCTGGTCGAAACGGCCGGCGCGAGCCAGCCCGGCGACGGCCTCGATCAGGTCCTCGCGCAGGGTGCAGCAGATGCAGCCGTTGGTGAGCTCGACCAGTTTCTCCTCGGTGCGGTCGAGGTGTCCCTGTCCCGCGATCAGGGCGGCGTCGATGTTCACCTCGCTCATGTCGTTGACGATGACCGCGACCCGGCGGCCGTCGCGGTTGGCGAGGATGTGGTTGAGCAGGGTGGTCTTGCCCGCGCCGAGGAATCCGGACAGGACGGTAACGGGCATCGGTGAAGTGGTCACAAGTTAATGATAATGGTTTTCATTTGCATCGCGCAGGTGGGGTCTCGGGTCCGCCCGCGCGGTCGTAGGGTTGCAGCGTGAAGATGTTGCCGCTGACCCCCGATGGCCAGACACCCGTCCGCGCGCTCACCATCGCGGGCACCGACTCCGGTGGCGGGGCCGGCATCCAGGCCGATTCGCGGACGATGGCGCTGTGCGGCGTGCACGCCTGCGTGGCGGTGGCCGCGGTGACGGTGCAGAACACGGTGGGCGTCAGCGGGTTTCACGAGATTCCGGCGCATGTGGTCGCCGATCAGGTGCGCGTCGTGGTGCGCGATATCGGGATCAGCGCCGCCAAGACCGGCATGCTCGCCTCCACCGCCATCATCGAATCGGTGGCCGCGGTGTGCCGCGAGCTGGGGATCGGCCGCGACGGCACCGTCCCGCTGGTGGTCGACCCGGTCGCGGCCTCCATGCACGGCGACCCGCTGCTGCACGCCGAAGCGCTCGACGCGGTGCGCAACACCCTCATCCCGCTGGCGACCGTGGTCACCCCGAATCTCGACGAGGTCCGGCTGATCACCGGCATCGAAGTCCTCGACGACGCCACCGCCCGCAAGGCCGCCGAGGCGTTGCACGCACTGGGCGCCCAGTGGGCGATCGTGAAGGGCGGGCACCTGCGCTCCTCGGCGGTGAGCACCGACCTGCTCTACGACGGCGACACCTTCCGCGAATTCACCGCGCCGCGTATCGCCACCGGCAACGATCACGGCGGCGGCGACACCCTCGCCGCGGCTGTCGCCAGCGCGCTCGCCAACGGGTACCCGGTGCCCGAGGCGGTCGAGTTCGCCAAGGAGTGGACCTACCGCTGCCTGGCCGCCTCCTACGATCTCGGCGCAGGTCACGGCCCCGTATCACCGCTGTGGCGGCTGCACCGAGACTCCTAGCGCGGCACTTTCACACCCGACTCGCCCCGCACGACCCGACCTCGAGGAGGGTCCGCCGCGTAGCGGCGGTTCGCGGCCGTCCCGTCGATCAGGTGCCGCTGCGTAGGGGGCGCGGGGGCCAGCCCCCGGGCCGGGTAGACCGGGGCCGCGGGGGCGCCCCACCCCGCGCCCCCCCGCGCAGAGCCACA